>JBLIOB010000037.1:0-21666 GCA_047639575.1 Parvicellaceae bacterium | reverse complement strand
CGCCATTAGTCGTAATTCTAAACTTAGATTTGAATCGCTGAATGATCCCCATATATGCTGCTAATGGACATCCAAAACGACACCAAACTCTATTTCCAAAAATTGGATAAAAGCCAGTACCAACTAGTCCAGAGAAAATCGAGCCAATTAAAAAGCCATACCAATCTCTTAACGTATCAGATGAAAGTCCTAGTAGATTAGTTTTTAAATTATAATCCATTTCAGGAGAATTGATATCATTATAAGTATGGTAACCAGTCCATATTGTCATCAACACAGCAAAAACAAGAACAACATGAATGATCCATCTTTCGGATTTCCATGCAACCATCTTTTTACTTGATAATTGACGATAAGGATCTCCGACAGTTTCAGCTAAACCTCCACAACCGCAAACCCATGAACAATACCATCTTTTACCAAAGAAGTAAACCATTACAGGTATAACTACTAAAGCCAAGGCGATACCCCATACAAATACAAATTTTCCAAAATTCCCATTATCCAACAAGCTCTTGACGTTCCAATTGAACAAGAAGTCATAATCTAGTGGCCAGGCACTTTTTAAATCAACTCCGGGTAATCCAAACAAAGGCAAGATCTCAACCAACATAAAGGCAAATACAACCTGGAAGAACACGACTGAGATCGTTCTAACAATTTGATATTTATTATGACGGTATTTAATGATCATTCGAATTCCCATCACCATCATAGAAACACAATACAAAATTCCATATAAGAACCACTGAGAAGATTCACCACCAAACAGATCTTTAACTGGCTGAACAATGAATACTTGGTTTACAATATATTCAGGTGTAAAGTAGAGACCAACATAAAATAAGAATAGGCCTACAAAAGAAAACCAACCTACTAAACCTCGGTTAGTAACTCCACTCTGATAAATCCCATTGTTCTTAATACCTGCAGGACCTAGCACCTTATAATTCAACAGTATAAAAGTCAATGACCCAATGATGCATAGACCAAATGTTAAGAAGAAGAATAAGCCCTTATTTTCTACGATTATTCCTTTTCCGGATCTTTTAATAATTTCATATGCAAATGCATGTGCTTTGTCAGAAATCTTCATATCCCATTGCTCCAAAGCAATGTAATGTGAATTGGATTTTTCATAGGCTGCCCGTATGGCTGACGACATTTCAAAAGTAGTACTGAACTCCTTGTCAACTATGTTTTCTTCAAATTCAGAAAGTAAGATCTCTTGAGTAAAGCCTCGTTCCACTATAAATGCATCGTATTTTTCACTGGTGAGCTCAAATTTACCCATGAACATTGATGCAACGAAAATCAACAGTCCCACAAGAAATAACGCTATACCAAGCTTTTGTAAATTCTTCATATCTAGTTTCGTGCTAATATTCTTGTCCAACTTTTTCTTTTAGGACTTAAACTCGCCCCATTCTCGGCATTATACTTATCGAGTATTTGACCTTCGTACTTTTTATAAAATTCAGGATCAAAATTGGCATCTTTTAAATGCACTAAAACGTGCTCGAGTGTGTCCTCCGCAATCAACCACTTATTCCAAACTTCATGTCTCATTCTCATTCCGAAAATGTTAGTGCCTTTAACAACTTTAGAATTGGTATCGTAAACAATCTTTACACACATTTCTCCAGTCTTATCTTCCCAATAAAACTGAGATTCGCCTTCATTCAATTTAGGTAATACAATTCCATAAGTTTGATATTCAATATCAAAAAACTTGGCAGAATTAAACCAATGACCTGGGCTATAAGCTGTTTCTTTCCCACAAATAGTTTGAGCAACAGTTTCACCCATCATCCTTCCTGTATACCAAACCTGCTCCATTGGACGTCTTCCAGGAGATGGCTCAGAGTTTTCAGCACAATCGCCAATTGCATATACATCTGGCTGATTGGTACGTAAATACTTATTGACTGAAATCCCTCTTTCAATATGGAGGTCTCCTGATTTTAAGAAACTCACATTTGGACTTACACCAGCTGTTAACCCAACGAACTGACATTCAATCTCAGCTCCATCTTTAGTTTTAATGGCTTTTACTCTACCGTTTTCGTCAGAAACGACTTCACCAAGTTCTGTGTTGAATTTCAAATCAACATGATGTTTAATCATATGTCGTTCAACAATTCTACCTTCTTCTTCTGGTAATACATTCCCCCAGAATTTGCTTTCTCTTACTAGGAATGTTACTTCAACTCCTCTTGTTAAGAGCATTTCCGCCATCTCAACCCCGATCAATCCACCTCCAACAATTACGGCTCTTTTTACCTCATGTTCTGTGGTGTTTTTCTCCATCAAAAGTAAATCTTGATAAGTATACAACCCTTGAACTCCATCTAAGTCTTGTCCTGGCCAACCGAATTTGTTTGGTTTAGATCCAACCGCTAATATTAAATCATCATATTCTAAATTCCCGCCCGTCTGATATTTTAAGGTTTTTGATGCGTAATCAATTGATTCAACGTATTCATTGACTAATTCAATTCTATTCTTTTTCCAAAAATAATCTTCGTATGGCTTCGTATGTTCGAATTTCATGTGCCCCATGTACACGTACATCAAGGCCGTTCTTGAGAAGAAATGATCAGTTTCAGCAGAAATAACGGTGATTCGATGATCACTCAGTTTTCTAACATGCCGAGCGGCTGTTATTCCAGAAATTCCGTTACCAATTATTACTACGTGTTTCATCTCAGATCAAAGAAATATTTCTAAACAGACATAAGCTGTCTGTCTAAAGACATATTATGTGTTATTTTTAAACTTCATTTGTGTTACGTTGTGAAGATAACAATTAATATACTTTGTGGGTTGGTTTTAGTTTGCCTCTCTTTATGCTCTTCAGTTCAGTCCAAAACAGTGGACTCTGGAGTAGATTCGTTATCCGGAAACATCCCTGATTCTTTGAAGATGAAAGGGATTAGTTTTGTTTCTACAAATAGTATTGCTTCCTGTGATCAATTCGATTTGGCGATTGAAAAGAGCGGAAGTGAATGGGTCAGTTTAATGCCATTTGGGTTTTGCGAGAAAAACGGACATTCCATTAAATACAATTCCAAGTTCCAGTGGGAAGGTGAAAGAACTGACGGCATCTCCAAATACATTGATTCAGCTCACAAATGTGGATTGAAGGTTTTACTTAAACCACAAATTTGGTTTTGGAATGCTTTCACAGGAGATTTCACTTGCTCAAATGAAAAAGAATGGGTAGAATTTGAAAATTCCTATTTAGATTATGTACTGGAATCTGCAAGAATTGCTGAGAAGAAGGATGTTGAAATGCTTTCAATCGGTACTGAATGGAAATCATTTGTCATTGCTCGTCCTCAGTTTTGGAATCGATTGATTGATTCGGTTGAAGCCAACTACAAGGGGCAGCTTACTTATGCAGCTAATTGGGATTCATACAAGTACATTCCTTTTTGGGACCGCATGGACTTTATTGGAATAGATGCTTATTTTCCTTTATCAGATAAGAAAAATGCTACTAAGAAAGAGCTATTAAAAAGGTTTGGAGAGATCAATAAAGTACTAGCTGCGTTTTCTGATAAGAACGGTAGCAAAAAAATAATATTTACTGAATATGGCTGGAGAAGCTGCGCTGGATTACTTAACGAACCCTGGAATTCGGATAGGTCATCTGATTTGGATCTAAAGATTCAGAAAACCATTTACGAAGCTTTTTATGAAACAACTTGGAATCAAGATTGGTTTCAAGGTGGCTTTATATGGAAGTGGTTTCCCAACCATGAGCAAAGTGGCGGTGAACAAAACAACCGATTTACTCCCCAAAATAAACCGGTAGAAAAAACCATTAAATTACAATACGGTTCATGAGGCTAATTACCGTTGTATTGGTTTTTTTATGCCTGAACGTCTTTGGGCAAAAATTCACAGGAGTATCGCTTGAAGCACCGCCCAAAGAAATTGGCCCTAACGATTTAAATTCCATTGTTCAGCTTAATGCTAAGTGGGTCGGTATTATTCCTTTCGGATTTTTAGACAAAGGAAAAACGACCATTAGATATGATTTTGAGCATCAATGGTGGGGCGAACGAAAAAAAGGGATTGTAAGAAGCATCCAAATTGCTAAAAGCAAGAAGCTGAAAGTAATGCTTAAACCACAACTGTGGATTAAAGACCAGTTTGTTGGAGATATTGACTTTACGGACAGCCCAAAAAAATGGACTCTTCTAGAGAAAAACTATACTACCTTCCTTCTGGATTTCGCCAGAATAGCGGATTCATTAGATGTTGATTTATTAAGTATTGGATGTGAATTCAAAAAGTGGGTTATCAAAAGGCCAATTTTCTGGCATAAGTTGATTGTCAAAATCAAATCAGTCTACAAGGGGGAACTCACCTACTCAGCTAATTGGGATAATTTCGAACAAGTTAAATTTTGGTCTAAGCTTGATTACATTGGAGTTGATTCGTATTTCCCGTTGTCGGAATTGAAAACTCCAGGTATTAAGGTCATGAATGACAAATGGCGCAGAATCAAACCGTCTTTGAAAAAAATAAGTAACAAGCACAATCGGAAAGTACTATTTACGGAATACGGCTTTCGAAGTGTTGACAGTAATGTCAAAGAAACTTGGGACAGTGAAAAACCTGGAGCAGTTAATCAAATAGCACAAAAGAATGCCTACGAAGCTATGTTTTCAAGCATTTGGAAAGAAGACTGGTTCGCTGGCGGATTTCTTTGGAAATGGAAGGCTGACCATGTGAAAGCTGGGGGAAAAACGGACAATCGTTTTACCCCTCAAAATAAGTTAGCGGAAGCAGTGATTAGGACTAATTTCCTTCTGATTAATGATGCTAAAAAGTAAAACTTCATTTTAAAAATTTTTTTTTAATTAACATGAATCAGAACAAACTCATTAAATGGACAAAAGAAGAAGTTAAAGAAATAATGGAAAAGTTAAATATTAACCTAGAAAATGTGAATGTGAATTTTCTACATTATTTCGTAGAATATTTTACGCTTGAAAATGAAAAAAATTACAATCAAGCGTTAAATTACGCAACAAGCCAAATAGCCATTGACAAACATCATTTATAGTAAAATAAAAAAGTCTGACCACTATTACTATGATTTTTATTTTAAAATATTCACTATTCAAGGATAGCTAAAATTGATTATTTTTATTGCTCATTAATTACATTGCAAAATGAGTAACATTAAACTTTTTCAAGACAAAAAAATACGGACTACATTTAATGAAGCGGACCAAAAATGGTATTTTGCTATCATTGATGTGGCTCAAGTATTAACTGAAAGTTCTAATGCTCGTAGATATTGGAGTGACTTAAAAAGGAAGCTTGTAAAAGAGGGCTATAATGAACTGTACGAAAATATCGTACAGTTGAAATTGGAAGCCCCGGATGGAAAATTAAGAGAAACTGACTGTACAAACACCGAAGGACTTTTACGTATTATTCAATCAATTCCTTCTCCAAAAGCAGAACCATTTAAAAGATGGTTAGCAAAAGTTGGCTACGAAAGACTCCAAGAAATTGAAGATCCTGAATTAGCATCAAAAAGAGCAAGAGAAATTTACAAAGCTAAAGAACATTCAGACGACTGGATTGAAAAACGAATGCGAAGTATTGCTATTCGTGAAGAACTGACAGATGAATGGAAAGAAAGGGGAATAAAAGAACATAGAGATTATGCTATTTTAACCGCTGAAATATCCAAAGCTGCATTCGGACTTACCCCATCAGAATACAAAAAAATCAAAAGACTTAAAAGAGAAAATCTCCGAGACCATATGAGTGATTTAGAATTAATTTTCTCAATGCTTGGAGAAGCTTCAACAACAGAAATAACTCGAACAAATGATACACAAGGATTTATTGAAAACAAAAAAGCAGCAATTCAAGGCGGAAAAGTAGCTGGAAATGCTCGAAAAGAACTTGAAAGCAAAACAGGAAAAAAAGTAATTAGCAATGATAACTATTTGCCTGAGAAAAAGACAAAAAAGATAACTAAAAAGAAATAACGTTGGGTAACAAGAAAATTCTATAATAATCGTTTAGTATTTTGTCTTCTACAGTACCTTTGTAAACCCCAAGCAGAATTAGTTTAGCGCTCATGAAGTTATTTTCAACCGTATTGTTATGTTTAGTTGGCTTAATGTCTCACCAAAACGCTAAATCCCAGGAGGTTAATTATTACAAAAACATCCTAGGCCGTTATGTACATGATGGATTAGTGAATTATAAAGCATTAAAAGCAGATAGCCTAATCTCTCCTACTGCGGATTACTATGCTTCCTTTGATTATTCGAGTCTTTCAAAAAACGAACAGAAAGCACATTTAATAAACGCGTACAATTTCTCCACGATTAAACTAATTTGTGAGAACTACCCTATTTCTTCTCCAATGGAAATAGCGGGTTTTTTCAAAAGCATTCAGCACGAAATAGCTGGTAAAAAAATCACCTTAGATCATTTAGAAAACAAGATCTTAAGAGTGGGATTTAGCGACCCTAGACTACACTTCAGCTTAGTATGTGGAGCACTAGGCTGCCCCAGACTGTCAAAAGCAGTTTATTTGGGGGCTAATCTTGATGCTCACTTGAAAGCCCGAACTAAACATGCCTTAAATAGCGATTGGTTTGTCTATGAAAAGGATGGAATTATACATCTGTCAGAAATTTTTACATGGTACCAAGAAGATTTTGGAAAAAGCAAAGCGGATGTAATAAAGTACATTAACGAATATAGAACCACACCTTTTTCCGACACATTGAAAACGAAAAATTATAATTATGATTGGACCATAAACAATGGGGTGAAGGATATTCAGGACTTTATTACCTCTATGCCAAAAGCATCAGGAAATGGCATCCCATTTGAAACGTATAATGTTCAAACTTTCAATGCCGGCAGCTTACTTGGCAAAGGGCAAATGGACTTCACTTTATTCAATTCGTTATACACAGAGACTAAGTCTAATTGGCAAGGAGTAGATTATAGTGGTTTTAGATCTTCTTTTGCTACTAGTTTGATTCAAGTAACCGCTGGCGTGAGTAAGAACAACAGAATCAATGTTGGGTTTGATTTGAATATTAGATCGAATGGAAGAGCACCAGCAGATTCTAGTGCGAGCGCAATTAACAGGATTTTTAAATTCAGCAATACAGACACAACAAGGTTTGGTTTAGCTTCTGCAGGAATTAGAATTAAAGTTCAGCCATTTAAAACGGTATCAAATTTCACTATTCAAAGCACCTTATTGGCTCCTACGATTAAAGCGCCAGAAGGAAATGACAGTTTATCATGGGCTGATTGGGATCGGATCACTTGGTGGAATCAACTTTACTATACGGAAACTTTTGGCAAATTTCAGCTCTTTGGAGAGTTAGATTTTTTATTCAGATTTCAAACAAACAAATCTCAAATCGCCATGCTGGACTTACCAATGAATCTTTTTGTAAGCTACTTCCCTACTTCAAAAATCACTGTATACGTCATGACGCAGCATGTTCATCGCTTAACGAATAACATTGAACCTCAAAATCCAATTATTACAGACTGGGTTATTCCCGCGAGCTACACTTCATCAGGAATTGGGTTTAAATATCAATTGTCTAATAGACTGAATTTGGAATTGCTTTACACGAATTTTTGGAGAAGTAAAAATGCTGGATTAGGGAACACTTTTAATCTTGGAATAAAATATATTACCAAACGTTGAAAAATGAAGAAAACAAATAGCTTAATGGCACAGCAGTTAACAGATCATAACGCCTTTTGAAAAAATTAACGCTCCTATTAATTTTATTTTCTACTGCTTTATCGAGCAAGGCCATTGTCGTTTCCGGTATCGAATATCTTGGGTTACAAAAAACTAAAAAAGAATACTTAGAAAGCTTTACACGGTTAAAGGCTGGTATGCATTATCAAGAAAATATTTGGAAAAATGATATACAGCTGATTAGAAATACTAATCTATTTTTTGAAGTTACCTGGAAAATGGAAAATGTGGAAAACGAAATAAAGCTGACCGTCAATTTAAAAGAGTCTACATACCTGATTCCAATACTTGATGTAAGCTTTATTCCTGAAAATTTTAAAGTTCAACTTGGAGGTAGTAACATTAATTGGCTTGGCAAGAACTATACAATAGGAGGATTTTACCAATATTATCAGCGACATAGTTTTAAGCTGTTTACAGCCTCTCCAAGACATTTGAATGGTAAAACTGGACATGCGGCCACAATAGGCAGCTATTCTTCTATTGAGCCACTCTATTTCGCCCAAGATAAAAGCGACTTTAACTATGCCAACTATTCCATGGACATAAGTGGTTATTACTGGTTTTCAAACTATCACCGCGCTTCAATTGGTGGTATGTTAATGAAGGAAAAGTATGAGAATATTGAGCGGTCAGTTGGTGATTACGATATTGGTTTTACACTTGACTTGTTTAAGTACCAGATTAAGGCATTCTTTGAATATAAAAGAGTTAATCTTCACCATCAGTATTTTGATGGCTTATACTATAAATTGTATGTAGAGAACATTGAAACTCAACATATGCCAGAAGCTAGTTTCTTAAAGCTAATGGGAACCTTTAAGTATTACAAGAAAATAAGAGAACTTGGGAATTTTGCATTCAACTTAGATTTGGCCATTGCTACCAATAACTTCTCACCGTTTTCGCCATTTGTCCTGGATAGCTACATTAACGTAAGAGGAATTGGAAATCGAGTGGCCAGAGGAACTGCACTAGCCGTTGTTAATGCAGAATATCGCCAAACTGTTTGGACGAATAAGTTGTTTTATCTGCAAGCTAACGGGTTTGTTGATATTGGTTCATTGCGTCCTCCCGGTGGAAAAGTGCAAGAAATGTTCGCTCCAGCAAATTATGATTTGTTTGCAGGAGTGGGATTAAGAATTCATACTAGGAAAATATACAATGTAGTTTTTAGAATAGATTATGGATTAAATACGCAAGACCTAAATCACAATGGATTTGTATTCGGAATTAATCAGTTTTTCTAATAGTTATAGCCAGAGCCGCCATCATCTTCTATATGAACTCCAAGTCCAAGAACCAATCTATTGACAAAGTTAAAGTAGCTAATCACCAAAATTCCATCTAAAATCGCACGGTCATCAACACCAAGTGCTTTTAGTCTAGTACTATGAAATTCTTTCTTGTTACTTGGGTTTTTAGTCATGTCCCAAGCAAAATCGCATAAAGCCATGTCTACTTCTGCAAGCTCCAATTCACGATAATCTTTTCTCAATTGAGCAATCATCAGATCGTCTTTCCAGTAATGGTTGACAGCTTCCGCATGATGCACCTGGCAATAATTACAGTTGTTAGCAGCACTCACAACCACCGCCATCATTTCTCTTTGATATCTTTTCAGCGGGGATTTACCGAACATCACTGTCAAATATAAATCCATGTGACTTACAATTGTCTCCGGATTTAAACTTTGGATTGTGTGGATACCAGCTAGTTTGCCACGTTTTTCAATAAGGTCATCATAAATCTCTTTCAACCTGCCCTCTGCCTCTTCGTACTTTATTACATCTATATATGCCATTACAACGATTTACCTATACAAAGTAATATAAGAAGACAGGAAGACGATTAAAAAATAGACAAATCAAATGTATTAGTCGCCATAGCGACAATTTAAATCGGTGATTACTCTTTGATCACTTTTTGATGATAAAACTGACCGTTATCAAGTTTAATTTTGAAAATATAGATACCTGAAGAAACGTTAAACGTGTGGTTCACAGTTTTCTGATTCACCTCATTTACAGAGGCCACTATTTTGCCTGCAATCGAAATCACCTCATAAGAAGTGATTTGGCCTCTCAGCGAACTGATCGTAACGTTATTTTTAGCTGGGTTCGGATATAAACTCAAGCCTTGATCTAATAAGTTAGTCTCCAAACCTGTACCTGCACTGTCGGCAATTTCAAAACCATCAATAGAAGCCTCAACTAAATGTCCTGGAGACTCATCTTCTGTATGGAAAGTAACCGTCATTGTTGATGTAGGTCCGCAGAAATCCTTAATTCTATAACTTAAAGCGGTCCATGCGTTATCATTATCATCTTCAGTATAGAAGTCGATTATATAATCTGTAGTTCCATCGTTAATTATTACGGTAAGACTATCATTTCTAGAGCTTCCTCCGCCACCACCAGAATTATCCCAGAAACGGCTAAAGTTTAAATAAGGGTTTGGATACCCAGAAAGGTCCATACTTGGTGAAGTAATTTCTGTTTCACCATCATCTACATCATCAGCTCCTGCACTAGATGATCCATTTCCTGTAGTATAACACATGCCACCACAATCTCCAGATAAATCAAAATCAGGTACTGTAACACCTCCAAATCCAGAAATCTCTGTAGGCTCTACTCTTACGAACACTCCACTAGCAGCAGTAGATGTTTCGGACCAACCTAAATCAAGAGCAAAATCATCCGCATAGCCAGTTTCCAATTGTATGTTAGCAATGGCGTTTAACGGATCAAAAATAAATGTAACGCAAGCCGTAACCTGACCCCATAAGCCAGCAGTTACTGTATAGGTTCCAGGAATCACACCATTTACATTCCAATTCCCAGATGCGTCTGCATTTGTATTAAAAGTAAAGTCATCATTTTCAATGATTACTATGGCACCTGGTACGTTGGCTCCTCCAATTAATTCACTAACGTTTCCAGATATATTAACAGGAACTATAGGTGTAAGCTGCATATCTACTGTAGTAGTTACACCATTCGAAAGAACTATTCCAAATGCGGTGTCTGGGAAATATCCAGGATGAGAGAAAATTACATCATAAGTACCTGCAGCATGGTAACCAGTTGAGTAATCCCCAACGATATCACTATTATCAGCAACAGTTGTAGAAACCAAATCAATTTGAACATTATTTATTGGTGCAGTAGTAATTACATCAGTTACGGTACCTTCTAAATAGCAACCTCTCTGATAACTTGGTCCCAGAATATAAAGTCCGTTTTCAATGTCAGAGGCAAGTATGTTACCTGAAGGCAACCAAGGGTAAGCCCCCCAGCAACCATTGAATCCATCTCCAGAAAATGCAGGGGAAGTATCAAAGTTTCCAACTTCAATCATGTTTCCTTTATTAGAAACATCATGAATCACAATTCCATCTCGGTAATATGAAGTAATGATATAGTCATTTAAAAAGTGAGTGTTATGAGGAATCACATCATCTCCTGGAGAAGATTGAATTCGATCTGTTTCAAAAATATTACTTGGATCTGAAACATCGTACTCCCCTATATAACCATTAGTAATTTCATCAGTCGTGTAAGCATAATTCAAATCATCTGAATACCATACGTTATGTGTAAATGTACCTGGAGTTGGTGAAGTACCTAATTCTACTGGCGCTGACTTATTGGTCACATCCCAAATACTCAAAAATCCTTCATTTATATTTCCGCAATACAATGTGTCGCTTTTAGCTACTCCATCGTGGACATAATAATCTTCGATTTTTCCTAATTCCAGAATATTTCCTGGATCGGTAACATCCAACATGATAACTCCACCATTATCTCTATCTGCTCCGAAAATGTAGCAAATACCGTTTTCATCAATGTATAAGTTATGAGCCGATTGCCATTGATCTCCTGCTGGACCTGTGTAATATGTAGTTGTCAAACTAACCGGTGTTCCCCCTGATAATCCCGACAAGTCAATTATTAATAATCCATTGGCAGCTTCAGTCGTTATAAAAGCAAAACCATTCCAAACTTTCATATCTCTCCAAGTGGAATTCATTCCAGACTCGAAAAAGACTTCGCTTGCAGTAGCAGGATTAGTAACATGACAAATGGAAGTTCCATTCCTAATTCCAACTATTGCATATTCTTCACCTGCTCCATCTGAGTAGCCCCAAACGTCACTAAGATCATTACCACCATGGGCAGAATTTAAATCTACATACCCTAATTGGGTTATATTTAATTGAGAAAAACTAGAGATAGAAACCGCGAGCGTAAGAACGGCTATTATATACTTTATCATCGTTTTGTTTACTTAAATGCTCTACAATATAGAATTTAGTTAAGTGACATTCAATCTAAAATGAAGGAAAGGTTGGAATGTTGCACAAGCGGTGATTGAAAAAATTCCTTGCGAATCACAAATCAAGTAAGAAATATCTTCTCATTTCAATGATTGGAAATGATACGGTAGGCGCTCCTATTGAGTAAGGCCCAATTTCATAAGCATTGTAATGAAAATGAAGCTTTCCATCGGAAAGGCTGATATTAGCAGCTAAACCAACATTATCAATTAAAAGGTCAGATAAAGTCGTTTCAGGATCTGGACTATATTGGATTAATAGTTCTTCTTTAATTTTATTTAGCAACTCCGTTTTTCTGATTACAAATTCTCTAGGATTGATAATACTATCCGCGCTACAATCGAAAATATGGTAGGCTGAGTAACCATTCCCATGCGCTCCTCCGGTAAAGCTCCATGTTGATATTTTCAGGGTAACGAATTGGTTATGAATTCCATCAATACTTGTAGTTAACTCATATGCATAATTCTCTTCCAGAGTTGAATCATAAGGCACATCATGCGCCATCAAATCCAAACCAATTTGATTAATTTCTTCTAACATCTCTTTTGACTGGAAAGTAGCTGTGGGAATAGGCTCAATAGTTTCACCTAGCGGGATATTCGTAGCACTAAACATGATTAATTTGTTCGCGGCTTTGGCAAAATTAGTACTCCCATCATAAACATCTCCTTTAAAACTAAAGGTGGTTCCTTTACCCACTAGTCCTGAAGAATAAGCTATCGAATCATAGGTTTTCGAAATATCGTATGGCTTATCAAATTCAGTTTCTGCCATTAACTGACTTTCATAATGATCTTGGATATCATTTAAAATCCGTAACACTATTTCCAGATTTCCTTCCGTATATCTTCTTTGCCAGAACGATACAAACCAAGCCGATTGTACTGTTATATTTTCGCTTCGGAAGTACTCAGAATCTTCCAAGTCCATGTCTTGCACAACGTCCGAAAATTCCTTTAATAAAGTAAGAGGAACATAATCTTGATATAGATATCTGGAATCCCAAGTAGAATAAAAATTTCCGTTGCTTAGCTTTCTGCTCAACATATCTAAAACCATACTAGGCTCATCTTTGTCAAGAATGTATTCATAAGTCTGCAGGAGACCATCAACATATCTATAGTATTTCGACTGATAATATTTATCTTTATTAACCAATAGAAAAGCCGCATCTCTTGATAAAGTCCAGGCACGTTGTAAGTTATCAGGTGAACGATCTAAACTGTATAGGAAAGTAGCAAAAGACCTTTCTTCTGCTTTTCTTTCTAAGTATCCACTATAGGTAACATTATAATTTGATTCTTCTGGCAAATTTAAAAGAACATTTTCCCAATAATTTAGTCTTGGCCAATTGTCTTTTGTTGTAAATGACATTTCTTCATACTCTTCGCTATCAATAAGTGAAATAAAATGATTTAAGACTCTTGAGGCTGAACCCTCATTGGGATAAATTATTTGGTCAAAAACATTAATCGAATCAAAACCATATTCCTGAAAAAAGTCAAGCATTAAATTCCGGTCAAGACCTTGTAAGCGATACTCTAAATATGCAACAGAATCTTCAAAAGTTTGATTTTCAAAGTAATTAATTGACTCTTGAGTGATGTCTTCTTCTGATGCTTTACTGGCAATTTCTGATTCCTCTTCTCCGCAAGAAACAAAGCCCGAAATCAGAAAAAACATTCCAAAGATTTTTATTATGTTTTTGCTTTTAAGAAGTTTAATGATCATGTGCTAAAAGTAATTGAAACCCATTAAATATGAAACAAATAATATATCTATTCAGTCTAAAGAAATCGTACCTTCACTTTAAAGCTAACTTCTTCATTTGCAGGACAAAACATCAGATCAATTGATTCAACGAATCAAAGAACTTGAGAATCAAGTTGAATTATTAAAAGCTAAACGGAACTTTTTCAGCCCTCAGGGACCTACTGTAAAAACACCTGAGGCATTTGCCGCACCTTTTGAGACGGCACAAGCTACGGTTGCTAAATTCTTTGAAAATGTTGAAACTAAGCCAGAAGAAGGGACCATTACAATTAATGGTGAACGGTATGTATTACTGCGGGCAAGCGCACTTTCCTATGAGTTTTCGAACAACATATTAGAATTATACGCAGATCGAGGCGAGGATGCATCTTATCAGATAAGTAGGAATCTTCTATTTGATTTCGCTCATGTAATTGGTAAAAAAGATGCGGCAAAATTTCATGCTAAAATGAACCTCACTGATCCCTTATCGAAATTATCAGCGGGTCCGGTTCACTTTGCGTACACTGGATGGGCTTTTGTGGACATTTTACCAGAAAGCAACCCAACTCCAGACGATAATTATTACCTGAAATTTCATCATCCATATTCCTTTGAAGCCGATTCTTGGATTAATAAAGGAGAAGTTTCAAAATACCCAATTTGCAGTATGAACGCTGGATATTCATCTGGCTGGTGCGAAGAAAGTTACGGAATCGAATTAACCGCGGTTGAAATAAGCTGTAAAGCAAAAGGCGATGAGAACTGTACATTTATCATGGCTCCTCCTAACAAAATTGAGGATTATTTGTCTGAAGAGGAGAAGAAAGGACTGGAAAGACACGCCTTCGATGTTCCGTTATTTTTTGAACGTAAAAAAGTGGAGGAAACCATCCAAAAATCACTAGTAGAAAAGGTCACTTTACTTCAAGAAATTCATCACAGGGTTAAAAACAATCTTCAAATTGTATCAAGTTTTCTGAGTTTACAAAGCTCTTTATCGGAACATTCATTTGTTAAATCTGAGTTACGTGACAGTCGCGATAGAATAAAGGCAATGGCTTTATTACATGAAACTTTATATGCTGCTAAAAATATAGGAAAAATTGACCCAGCTCAATATTTCAATTCAGTAGTAAGATCATTATCTAAATCTTACCGAAGCAGGAACCAAGAAATTGAAACAAGCATTCATGTGGATGAAGAAATATCTGATGTTGATATGGATTTTGCGATACCCTGTGGTCTGATTATAAATGAATTGGTGAGTAATTCATATAAGTACGCATTTCCAGACCTAAAAGGCAGCATCAATATCTCTCTGACAAAGCGAGGAGAAAATGGTGTTGAACTAGTTGTAAAAGATAATGGAATAGGACTCCCTGCTGGATTAAACCTTGAAGATCTTGAATCTTTAGGACTTCAAATTGTCTATATGCTTACCGAACAAATGGATGGAAGTGTAGAAATAAAAAATGATAATGGGACTGAATTTAAAATCGATTTAAAAAGTGTCAATTCTTCCTAGTCTTCCGTTACAAGTCCGAAACTCGCATGTCATCTTCAAAGTCAAATCTAAGATCTTCGTGAATTTCTAATAGTCTTTTTTGAATTCGTTCAATTTGACGATTATAAATATTACTAATCAAGACACTTTGATTTATTCGAATGTTAGAACTTTTTAATTCTTTACAATAGTGAATCCTCAACTCAATTTCAGATTCTTTATTCCCAGAGTATTTGACAAACCGATCCATATAACTCAAAATCTTTCGCAAACTTTTTTTAGCCACATAAGTGCTTGAAGTATTCATCTCTTGATATTGCCCTGAAATTTCTTCTTTTAACTTGCCCACATAGTGAGATTCATTATCAGAATCTCTTAACAGGTAAGTCAAAAGTTCTTTGTTTTCTTTTTTGTATTTAGCCATTCGTAAGCAAATCGCAATCAGCTCTTTTTGATCTTTGTGACCAAGATCAATTTTCAATTCATGAATGGAGGCAGGTTTCATAAGTGAAAGGTAGTAATTAGCATAACTATTTTAGAAATAGAGCCAACTATTACATTAATATTTCAGTCTCTTTATTACTATCTTGCAGATAGATTTTTATGAGACTATTAATTACTTTCTTGTTTTTAACTATTGCTGGACTATCTGCAAACGCACAGCATTTGGATAGCTTATGGAATGCTTGGGAAGATAAGTCGTTACCTGATTCCTCAAGAGTGAAAGCCATAAATGACTACATTATAGATGGTTATGTGTACTCAGATCCTGACAGTGCTTTAATTTTAGTTGACTTTTCCGTTAATTTTTCAAAGGCAATGGTTGAGAAGAAATTCTTGGCCCAATCCTTAAAAATTCGAGGGGTTATCTACTACATGATTAGTAATTCAGATAAAGCGATAGAAAATTACACAGAGGCACTTGAAGTAACGCAGCAATTGGGGGATCTTCAATTTGAAGCTTCAATCGTTAATAACATAGGTTTAGCATACTGGATGAAAGGTGACTACACCAAAGCATTAAGTTATTTTTCAAGAAGTTTAAAGATCTGTGTTGAAATTGGCCCGGAAGCCAAATCAACTGAAGCAGCCACATTAGCCAATATTGCAATTATCTATTTTGAGCAAAGTGATAAAGACAAGGGGCTCGAATACTATTCTAAAAGTTTAAAAATCTACGAAGAGATCGATAATCAACAAGGGCTGGCAACCGCTTTAGCAAACTTAGCAGATACATATCGGCAGTATGAAGATTATGATAAATCGACTGAATATTCCGAAAGAAGTTTAAGGATTTACGAGGAATTAGAAGATAAATATGGCATCGCCACAGCCCTAATGGGTATAGGGCGAGCATATCGTGGCCAGCACAAATACGAAGATGCGATTAGAACGTTTCAAAGAAGTTTAGAGATTAGAGAGGAGATTTCGGATTTACAAGGCGTGTGTTCAACGCTAGGCTCCTTATCATCGGTTTATGATAGTCTTGGACAGTATGACAAGTCTATAGAATTAAATCAGCGTGCATTACTCATTGCCGATAGCATTGGTGCAAAAGGAAATGTGCAAAGCGAAATGTCCAAGCTTTATCTCACTTACAAGAAAATTGGTGATTTTGAGAACGCGCTGATGATGTTTGAAGACTCTAGAGATTTAAGAGACTCTTTATTCAATGAAGAGAAAACCAAGGAGTTACTGCGGACTGAATATGAATTTGAAACTCACCTTTCCCATATAGCGGATAGCTTAGCAACTGAACAAAGGGTTGCAATATCGGATGCAAAAGAAAAAAGAAGTAGAACTCAACGAATCTATTTATTTATTGGCCTTGGGTTATTGGCTTTGTTTTCTATTTTCATTGTGAACAGATTAATTGCTTCAAACAAACAAAAAAAGGAAATTGGTACGCAAAAAAACATCGTTGAAGAGCAGCACAAACAAATTCAATCCTCCATTCATTACGCTAGCAGAATTCAGAATGCGCTATTCTCTAACCAAGAAACGTGGAATAGAATCAGTGATGAGCGATTTATTCTATTCAAACCAAGAGACGTTGTCTCCGGAGATTTTTACTGGGCCCACGAAAAGGATAATATTGCTATCTGGGCAGCAGCCGACTGCACTGGCCATGGAGTTCCGGGAGCTTTTATGAGTATGCTCGGAGTTAGCTTTTTGAATGATATTGTTACGGAAGGTGGTGAAACTAGACCTGACGTAATCCTTAATGAACTTAGGGATAAGATCATTAAAGCTTTAGAACAAAAAGGCATCGATGCTGAACAAAAGGACGGTATGGACATTGCACTTTGCGCATGGAACAAAACAACCAATGAGGTTAAGTTTTCAGGAGCCTATAACCCGTTATGTTTAGTTACTAAAAATGCTGAGAAGGCGATTCGCCTGTCAAGTGCTAGAGAGATTTCTGGAGGAGGAAGTCACTTAGTGGTAATTTCAGGTACAAAACAACCCATCGGTCAGCACATGAAAGGGAATAAGCCTTTCGAACTAATAGAATTTCAACTAGAAAAAGGAGACACACTTTATACTTTTTCAGATGGTTATGCCGACCAATTTGGAGGCCCAAGCGGTAAAAAATTCATGACAAAAAGATTCTATGAATTACTGCTTTCAATGCAAACCAGGGCTTGGACTAGCCAGCATGACATATTAAATAACACTGTTGAAGATTGGATGAAGATGTCAGGCTCAGGTCAAGTAGATGACATCTGCGTTGTAGGAGTTAGGATTTAAAGCACATCAATTAATTCAACTTCGAAAATAATCACTGCATTTCCAGGAATAGATCCTGATCCGGAAGCACCATAACCAAGGGCTGAAGGGATTAAAAGCAACCCTTCTCCACCTTCTTTAAAATATGGAATGCCCTCCGTCCAACCGGCTATTACACCCTGTAGATTAAACGTGACTCCAGCTGCGGTGCTCTCGTCAAAAACGGTACCATCTACTAAATAACCTTTATAAGCCACCGTTACATCAGAAGATGAAGTTGGGAAATCTCCAGTTCCTTGAGTATCTATAACATAGTACAAACCTGAACCAGTTGCAGTTGCCGTTAAATTATTATCCGCGATGTAATCTAAAATTATTTGGTTTTGTTCCTCGGCCTGCTTTTCAGCTTTTCTTTTCGCACAAGAAGTGAAGACAAGAAGCGCTATACAGATTAATCCTAAGTATCTCATACCTACAAAAATACCGTTTTCTAATTGTAATTTGAAAGAAGATTTGAACAATGAATGGTTACCTTTTTAAAAATTACACATTATATAAGTACGCGGAAATGAGATGTCCCTTAATCATCATCTAGTATTATATAACTAAACAGACCAACTATGAATCAATTAAACCTAAAGTCAAACTTTGCTTATCGCCCACTTAACAAACTAGTTTTATTTATTGCAGTTCCGTTAGCCTTAGTAACTGTGAGCTGTGGATCAGAAGAACATCAGGCCTTATCAAATACTGATATTGAAGAGGTCAAATCTTCACCTGCATTTAGTTCTGTTGCAGAATTAGTTCCTGAAGATATTATTGCAACAAATGATATTGCCGAAGAAATAAGTTCTGTTAAATCGCGAAAGAAAAAAAGAAAAAAAAGAAAAAATAAAAGTCACCAAGTTGCTCCAATCGCCATAAAGTTGAAGGATTCTATCTCCGACAGGAGTGTATACCACATTTCTGAATCGACCATCGATTCATTGAACCAAATCTATGAAGTGTATGATGAGAATAACTTTGGAAACCTGGCGGTCTCTTATTTCGGTGATATGGCTTCAGGTTTAAATGGTAAAGCGTTTTATGCTGAAGGTGCTGAAGACATCATGCTAAACATCATGGAGATTCTATCAACACGCTTGAATGACGGGACGGATTTGGTTTTGCTGATAGACAAGACAGGAAGTATGGAAGATGATTTAGAAACGGTTAAAAGAGGACTTACTATGATTGAAACACACTTGAAGAAATATCCGAATGTAAACATCGCAGTAGCCTCATATGGAGATATTAATTGGCACGGAGAGCTTTGGTTTAATTCTTCTGAAATGGACAATGATATTTCTAAAATATCAAAATTTATGGACGGATATACGATAATGCCAAACCCTGACACTCCAGAATCTGTGAATGAAGGAATCATGAAAGTGGTTGATAACACAGACTGGACACCAGGTAATAAACGTATGATTTTAGTTATTGGGGATGCTCCATCTCAAAAGCCACCATTCTCTAGGTATACCTCTGATCAGGTTGTTGCACATTGCGATTCAATGGGAGTAAAGTTCAACTTATACCCTATTATCATAGGTGGAGACGCAACATTCCATGAAACAGGGATTGTACAAGCCGTAGCACCAACGGCTTTTCCTAATCCGGTAGTGGACAAAGTCACTCTTAAATTTGGCCAAGTTGATTCTTATAATGTGCACATCTATGACCTGAATGGAAAAGAAGTGAAAATGCAAACCGTTTATGCTGCTGGTCAAATCGAATTTGATTTGAGTGATTTGAAAAATGGCGTCTACTTCGCACAAGTATATACAATGGCGTTAACAAGGAATGGTGTTGTGAAATTAATCGTAAATCATTAACTATTTTAAATGACATTATCTTAGCGTCAATCATTAAATGATTGATAGAAATGAACTCGTCCGATCTTATAGATGAATACGATTTAATTGAAGATTTAGCTTTACAAAAATTGGACGGCAGAGCGTTTTCGGATATTCGAGAAGAACTAAAAAGAAAAGGCCATAGTCAAGAAGACATTAACTCGATGATTAGGGCAGTTGATGACCGTTTATTCGAAAAACTTAATTCCCCAAAACCAAAGATTCAATGGGGAATCTCAACAATTGTGGTTACTATTCTTTCCTTAATCATTGCAGGTTTTGGAATTAATTGGATCGTCTATGGCTCATTAGGTTTGATACCGCTTCTGGCAATAGGCGGTTTGATACTGAAACTGCTGGGCATGTTAAGCTCAAAAAGTAAAAAGAACATAAAGACTCGAAAAAGATATTTCGATTAATTACTGACTACTCCAATAGATTACGTTCTATTCTATTATCCTATAGCATGGATATTATTTGGCAAAAAGATGCGATTCAACGAAATCGTTACACAGGGTTCGTGAAAAACTCTAATTACTTATTTGAAATTGATCTAAAAGATGGAAAATGGCGGTTACTTTGTCCGGATGGCTCGTTAACTTTATTAGAAAACCCGACTGGTATCAGGGAACATGCTAGAAACTGGTTAAACGTTGCTAGCAGATCGTATTTCCTATCTTTACGTCAGAATTATAATTTATGAAAAAGGTTTATTTGTTAGTCTTTCCGTTGATCGTATTTTCATGTACTGATATAGATGAAAAGGATCGTTTACCAGAATGGGACGAAGTAGTTCTTAATTTAGATATTCCCGAAGAAGTCCTTCCCAAAGTCTTACCAATACACGTGCCTGACTCCGTACTTGACTCAACTTTCTCTAAATAGGTCGTTGGCCTAATTGATTTTCTTACACAGCGCGCTTAATTCTTACTATTATTTTAATTTACGGCTCTACCCTATTCTCGTAAGAACTAACTCCTTAAATTAAAAAAGGATCTGCACATCTAGCATCATCAGCTGGATAAAACAGGATCGGGAAATGGAATCGAATTTTCTAAGCCTTGTCTGTCAGCGCCTACTCCAATATTGCCTACTTTCATGTTTCGAAATAATTTAGGCAATATGAAACAAATAACTTCCTTTTTAATTCTACTTATCTGCGTATCCATAAACGCTCAAGAAAACTTAAATTATCAAAAGCCTCCTAAAGAAATTCTAGATCTAGTTGATGCACCGGCAGCACCTTCCACTAGAATTGACGACAAAGGAGAAAAGCTGTTTTTACTGTATCGAGATAGTTATAAAAGTATCGATGAATTATCCGAAAAAGAAATGAGATTAGCTGGATTAAGGATTAATCCAAAAACCAACATTTCAAGTAGAGCATCTTATTACAATAATGTAAAATTTAAAGTAGTTTCTGGAAAAACCGAGATCCAGGTTAAAGGACTTCCGGCTAATCCGCGAATTGCAAATTTCTCTTGGTCCCCAGACCAAAGTAAAGTGGCATTTACACATACTTCAAAAACAGGTGTTGAACTATGGATCATAGATGTGGCAACCTCAGATGCAAAAAAATTAACAGACGGAGTATTGAACGCTAATATGGGAAGCGTTTTCACTTGGTTCCCCAGCAATAGTGCTTTGC
>JBLIOB010000036.1:0-21701 GCA_047639575.1 Parvicellaceae bacterium | reverse complement strand
TCCTCGTTTGGTACATGTTCAGTCCACATATTAACTTCACCACCAAGAATGTACTTCTGTAGATCTTCAGGCATCGAATCAGGGATTGGATTGAAGTTGAAGACCTTCTCCAAGTTAATTGCATCCAGCGGATAGTCTAAATAACAATGTGAAGTGGGGCTCATGATTGCTCCGTGTTTTGAGTTAGCAGCATCAGTCCCTCCTTGCATTCCTCTCCAGCTTTGAACGGTTGCGTTTGCCGATAATCCTCCTTCTAAAATTTCATCCCAGCCGATTAGTTTCCGACCATTTTTGTTTAGGAATTTTTCGACTCTGCTAATGAAATAGCTTTGAAGCCCATGTTCATCATGAAGCTCCTCATCCTGAATTCTCTTTTGACATTTTGAACAATGCTCCCATCTGTATTTTGGTGCTTCATCTCCCCCTATATGTATGTAATCAGAAGGGAACAGTTCCATTACCTCGGTCAAAACATTTTCGATAAATATGAAGGTGGAATCATTACCAGCACAGTAAATTTCCTTAAAAACACCCCAATCATTGGCTACCGGAACTTGTCTTTGCTCACAAGATAAATGGGGGTAAGCTGATATTGCGGCTTGGGAATGGCCTGGTAATTCAATTTCTGGAATAATAGTAACGTTCAAATCTGAAGCATACTTAACGATCTCACGAATGTCTTCTTTTGTATAAAACCCTCCATATCTGGTGCCATCATTATTGCTTCTCCAAGCTCCAACTTCCGTCAGTTTAGGGTATTGATCTATTTCAATTCTCCAGCCTTGATCTTCAGTCAAATGCCAATGAAGCACGTTCATTTTGTAGTACGATAGTAACTTGATGTACTTCTTTACCACGTCAGTAGAATAGAAGTGCCTGCAACAATCTAAAAGTAATCCTCGATGTTTAAACTTAGGATTATCTGTAATTTTCATTGACTGAATACGAACGGCAAATCCATCCTGATGATCAGTTTGATTAAAGGCTTGATTTAATGTCTGGATGCCCCAAAATAGGCCAATGCTTGAGGACGAGTTTATCTTAATGAAGCCAGGTTCAACACTTAAATTATAAGCTTCGGAATTAGTTGAATCTTCTCGGTTCGTATTAATCAGTGCTATAAAATTAGATTCAGGTTTTTCACTGATTATTTCAAGTTCATGTCCAAATTCAGCCTTAATAATCTCGGCTAAAAAGCGAGATTCTCTCATTTCATTTCTCCCGGCTACAATCTTCGTGTCAGGATTTAAAATGAAAGAGTTTGCTGAATAACTGATTGACTGTGGCATTGGAATAATTGAAACAGGTTCAATCATTTCAAAAGTAGGTTGGCGATCAGAACAAGAAAATGCCAACAAGCATAAACCTAGAAGAATAAAAGGCTTTAATTTCATCCTTGTAAAGATGCAAAAATAGAGTATAAGTCGCTATGGTAAAGTAACCAATTTTACATCTGGAAAATGAGTTGTGAAATAACCATAGCCTCCTTCAATGTTTGAGGGGTAATTGATCGGTTCCTTGACTAAATCAGTAAAGAAGTTTCCACTTTTTTGTCGAAGAGTTAAGTACTCGAAATATTCTTGGCTGATATTGGAAATTGAGACAAACAAAGAGTCTTCTTCCCATTCCCAAAGCCTATGGGTATCAGAATACGTCCCAGAAAATGTTTGATCGTGTAATAGAACAGTTTCTGTTGGGATATTTTGGCCGGCTTCGAACGGGCTTCCACTTTGGACGGAATCATTCGACTCCGAGTAGAAGTTAACCATGTAATAGTTTTCACCAGATAAATCTTGGAAAGAGAAAGTCACATCGGTATATGTGAAGAGAGCTGTAGAATCGATTATAGCAGTTACAGAATCAAACTGAACTTGCGCTAACATTTCGGCTGTAGACCAGACAGTTTGATTTAATTCTGGGTCATATATGTTTAAGGTATAATCCGTGTTGATTAACGAAGGAGTGCCAATACTTGCGTATAATCCCGGAGCGCCTGGAATAGGGTAGAGTGTATCTGTAAATCCTGAGTAGCTTATCGTAATGATTGCGCTATCAACTAGAAGCTGATCAAGTAGTTCTTGTCCAGTGGTATCTCCATTTTCTTCACTAAAAGAAAGTACACCAAAACTTTTTGATAGTGTAACAATCATCGTTGCGTTAGGAATAACTTGGGAAGAAACAACCAGTTTGGTTTCAGCTGTACCGAGTTCAATCGGAATGGGTTTTGGAATACATGAAGTAAGAAATAACCCAAAGAATGCTGAAAATATGGCAATGTTTTGATTTTTCATACGGTCAGAATTTAAAGTTATAAGCGATTGAAGGAATAAACCCGAACAGTCCGGGCTGCTGGTATTGATAACCAATCCCCTCTGCTGCGGGAACAATATCAACTCTATACGGTTGAGCTTGATTATATAAATTGTAACATCCAAAAGACCATTCGCTTTTGAATTTCTTTTCCTTTTCTCGCGAATGGATCGTTAAGTTAAGATCCAAACGATGTGAAGGGCTCATTTGAACCTCATTTCGATCCGTATAAATTGGAATTATATCTAATCCAGTTAAAGTTGAATTTGGCATAAAGTACTGTCCAATTTGGGCTGTAAATCTGGAGCCTGTTTGGTAAACCCATACTGCAGAGAAAGTTATTCTTTTAGATATATCGAAATTTCCAACCACGGAAATTGAATGTCTTCGATCGTATTTAGCCCAGAAAGCTCGACCACCGTTTAACTCATCAAAGTCACGAGTGGCCCAAGATATTGTGTAGCTAATCCACCCATTAAATCGACCTTTATTTTTCTGTAATAACAATTCTCCACCCCACGCATCGCCATTACCTTGAAGCAATTCGTTTTCAAAATTGTTATTCAATATTAAGTTAGCTCCTTCTCGGTATTCAATCAAGTTTTGTAGCCATTTATAATATCCTTCAATAGTTAATGAAGTACCTATTTTTTCAAATAACATATTATATCCAACGGCCACTTGATCCGAAATTTGCGGAGCAATATTTGCAGTAACCGGATACCAAAGATCCGTTGGGAGGGCAACGGTCGAACTCGATACTCGATGCATATATTGCTTCATTCTGCTATAACTTGCCTTTATTGAAGTTTTATTATTGAGCATGTATCGAGTTGAAAATCTTGGCTCAAGACCAGCATATGTTCGTCCTTTTAAAAATGAACCCGAAACTCTTAAGCCATATTTAATTTTCCATAATGGCATTATGTCTTGATCCGCGTGAGCATAAACTCCAAATTCCTGTGTGTAAAGTTTGTCTCCGGCACTACTTTCTAGAAACTCGGATACATCGCCCGCAGTACTCACGATGTTGGGTTTAAATACATGGCTGATGAATGAAGTCCCAAATTTTATTTTTAAATCTGAGTTTTTGAAATAGTCCCAATCTGCTTTTGCTCCGAGGTCAAAAATGTTAGATCGTATGGCAATGTTATTGGAGCCTAACTTACCATTGATATCATAATTAAAAGCAGTGCTAATTAGAGAGACATTGGAAAACAGCTTGTCACCGTATATATGATTCCAACGAACTGTGTTCGTTAAATTGGCAAGATTAAAGCCAAATCCTAGTCCCAAATCTGCAGCGGATGTATCTTGTTCAGCTGGGTCAGATTGATCATCCACGTCTTGCCCATCAAATGCTAAAACGTCTTTGCCATAATAGATACTGTAGAACAATCTGTTCTTATCATTTATTTTATATTGTGCTTTCCCATTCAAATCATAGAAGTAATAAGGCACAAATAAGTTGGCAAGCTTTAAGACCTTATCTATATATGTTCTTCTCGCTGAAATTAGAAAAGAGGCTTTGTTTTTTAGGATTGGTCCTTCTAAAGTGATTCTAGAAGATAGCAAACCAATCCCACCTGCGCCATGAATTTTATTATCGTGTCCATCTTTCATCCGAATATCAAGTATTGAAGAAAGTCTACCTCCGTAATTAGATGGAAAGCCACCTTTAATCATGGTCATGTCTCTAATTGCGTCTGCATTAAAGACTGAAAAGAAACCAAATAGATGACCAATATTATAAACTGTTGCTTCATCTAACAGCACTAGGTTTTGATCGGCATCACCTCCACGAACAAACATGCCTGTGCTTCCTTCTGTGCCACCTTGAACACCTGGGAGTAATTGAATCACCTTGATAATATCAACTTCACCACCAAGGCTTGGGAGGTTCTTAATTTGTTCCATCTGAAGCTTAGTCGTACTCATATCACCACTTCGAAGTTCTTTTTCTTGACGCGATTTTTCTGCAGTAATTACGACCTCATCGATATTTTCAACTTTTGGTTCTAGCTCCAGATTTATGTTGTGGAAAGTTCCAACTTCTAATTCTTGTTCAATTTCTCCATATCCAAAAAAGCTAAAGACGATTGTTACTTTATCACCCGTTAGAGCTTCTGCTTTAATTGTGAGTGAATAGAAGCCGTATTCATTCGTTTCTGTACCGATATTTGTGCCTTTTACGTATATCGAAGCATATGGGAGATCCTCTCCGGTGTCACCGTCTGTAACGGTTCCACTAATTGTAGTTTGTCCAATTAAAGAATACCAGGAGATGAGTAAAATGAGGAAAAAAGTATATTTAAGCATAGCGATTATTACTTAGGACGAACGAAGTTAAAGGAATGTTACTGTTAATGAAACAGGTAAAGTCAGTTTTATACTAAGGCGATTTTCATATTGAGAATAGAATTGTTTATCACAAAGCTGAAATTACTCAATGAGGGAAACCTTTTCCATTAAAGTTTTAGTGAAAAATTTGCCACCTTTTCTGCTTAAATGAGTGTTGTCATTAAAGTAACTGCTATCGCTATAAAGGTTAATGTAATTATCGTAATAATAATTTCTAGACTTTAATATTTGCTCAAAATCCTTTTGAAGTTTAAGATTAATTGTAGCGTGATAAATAGGGGCGGTGAAAACATGAACTTCAATCGATTTTTCTTGGCAAAAACTTAAGAAATCATCGAAGTCCTTATTGATTGCATTGGTGTCTGGTTCAGTTGGGTTCCAGCTATCACTGCCATAAAATTCATCATTAGTGAAAAACGTTCCGGTGCTATCGAAAATACTATTTCTCATATTCATTTTGGTGATAAGAAATTCTTCAGGCCCCCATTGAAAATTATACTCAGCGTATCGCCAAAACGGAAAATGTTTATATAGAATCCATTCGGACGATTTATTTTTCAGATGATTATATGTTGTTGAGTCATCAAGGTAGGGCAGGTAATTATAGCTGGTTGTAGACAGTTCAGCGCTGTCAGAAAAGCTTTCCCAATATTCTGTTTGAACAAACAATTTTTTAATTGAATTGCCATTTTCATACATCCTTTTTAATCTCAAATGCATTTCAGAATAAGAAAAGTGGTTATTAGCGATATTAATGCCATTTAGATCAAGCTTAGTATTGATTTCACCCATATCTATATTCCACCAAGCTCTCGATGATCCTATAATTGCTACATCATAGTGATTGTTAGATTTGCCCTCTAACCATTGAGTTTTATTCGTTTTTCCTTCTTTAAAAGTTGATGTGAAATACCAATCCAAAAAGTAAAGACCCAATAGAATAATGGAAGCAAATATTAATATGTTAATTATAAATTTTTTCAAATTAAAACTGAAAATATATAAAGTCAGCCTTGCTTTTAAAGGCCCCAAACATTAAAATAAGAAATACCAAAGAAACGTAGCAAGAATACCTGATTACGGCACTAAACTTAAATAATCTTAGACCTTTTTTTGTTTCAATTAGTAATTCCACAACAAAGAATAAAGCGATAGTAAAGAGAACCAATGCAAAATGCCCAATTGTAATTTCTGAGTTACTTGATAGTAAACCTTTAAGCTGCTGAGCCAGCCCTTTTTCACCTTCAAAAGTGAACATGCTTTTAATATAGTCTAAGGAATGTGTTAAACTTTCGGCTCTGAAAAAGACCCACGCAACCAGAACAATGCTCATGGTAATTAACCATCCGAAAATAGAATGAACCTTCATTTTAGTTTTGGAAAGTAATTTCTCAATCACCAAAAACAGGCCATGGATAGCTCCCCAAATAATAAAGGTCCAGTTTGCTCCATGCCATAATCCAGAAATTAAGAAAGTGACAAATAAATTAAAATAGACTCTAAAAGGACCGACTTTAGATCCGCCTAATGGAATGTACACATAGTCACGAAACCAAGTTGATAATGAAATATGCCACCGGCTCCAAAAGTTTTTAAGCGACTTGGCAAAATATGGGCGCTTAAAATTGACCATTAAATCGATGTTGAACAATTTGGCCGTACCAATTGCTATATCGGAGTACCCGGAAAAATCACAATAAATTTGCAATGCGAAGAACAGAACGCCAACAACATTCATTAGTCCAGAATACACTGAATCAACTTTAAATATGATAGCTACGATCTCAGAGAGGTTATCTGAAATAACAACTTTCTTAAACATTCCAAACAAGATGTATCGACAACCGATAACCGCATTAGGGTATGAAAACACCCTTGCTTTGCTTATTTGTGGAAGGAAATTCGTTGCTCTCTCAATGGGACCAGCCACCAATTGAGGGAAAAAACTTACAAAAGTGAAAAAATCAATAGCAGATTTGGCAGGTGATAATCTTTTGCGATAAATGTCTATAGAATAACTTAAAGTTTGAAAGGTGTAGAAACTTATTCCAACTGGTAGTATGATCTTGAATAAGTCGGTAGAACTTTCAACTGAAAAGGAACTAATAAAAGAAGAGACAAAGAAATTAAAGTACTTAAACGTAAACAGAATTCCAAGATTAACGGCTAAACTGAAAATGAGGAATGTCCTTCTTTTTCTTTTAGTGTCTGAGTTGTGAATTAAATTTCCTAAAATATAATCGCACAGCGATGAAATGAAGATAAGAGCTAAAAATCTGACATCCCACCAGCCGTAAAACACATAACTGGAGACTAGCAGAACGTAGTTCTGATGTTGTCTTCCCTTAGTAAATGGAATCCAATAAATTGCAAAGACAAATGCAAGAAAAAAGAAAAATGGTATTGAATTGAATAGCATTTAAATGAATTGTCTCAATAAGAATCGCAGATTATTTGACTTTAAAAGCAAAAGTTAATTGAACTCGAAGATATGTGATCATATATTAATTCAAAACCATTTTTCTTATTTATTATAAATGGAGCATTAAGTCAACGCCATGAAGCTAAAGGAAATTGAATTTGCTTATATTGTGATTGTGGCCTATTCTTAGGACGAAAGACCCTGGTACTTCTCTTTTAACATCTTTCCTCTGATTTTTCTCCCAGTTAAAGTTTTGAATTGGAGAAAATAGACCCCCACCGGTAAATTTTTCATACCCAGATCTACCGTCTGTTTTTCGGTTAAATTCAACTGTTTATATACGCCTCCGGAGGAGTTTGTAATTAAAACATTGTAAACATCAATATTCGATTCTATAAAAAAGGAGGAATGTGATGAATCAGAAAAATATTTGATGTCGGTAATTATTTCTTCATTATCGGCATTGATTGTGTCAGTCGTTTCTGTCCGAATACTATGTTGAGTTTCGGTTCCTGTTAAACTATCAAACTGAATAAAAACAGAATCTAAATAATGCGTTTGATACATTTCCCCGTTTGCAATTTCTTCATAATGAATAAACGTAGTATCAATCGAACCGATGAGTTGTGTGGTGGAAAAGACCGTGTCATAAAATACTGTATCGATAAATAAAGTATCAGCGAAAAGCGAGTCCAGGTAATGTTTTATGCTTAGCACATGAAGCATCACACTGTCTTCAGGATCATTTGGGTTTGATGGGGGCTTAGAGCAATCTCCAATAAATCCGCTGGCCAATTTCGCTATTCCAGAACTATCGGTCGTAGTGATCCAAATGACTTTTCCCGTGTTGTTTTTTATTTCAATGGTTTGATTGATGATTGGTAAACTGTCTCTTCCATAAATCGTCACTTTACGTTCTTTTATCAAGTCAATTGCCCATTCATTTCTCTTTTTCCGTATTCCACCGTCTCCGCTAACCCCTCCGCTTAAAGATGAACTGCCAGAACTATATCCCCAAAGAGATCCTCCTGGTGTTCCAGATGAAGTGATAACTGATGTGGTTGTATTCATGACCAAATCCTGAGCGGGCGGAGTGGTGCTGTTTACAGGTAGATAGTGAAGATTACTGTCTAGCATAGTTGTCGAGAAATCTTGACTGATATCAAAGTTCGAATTTTGAGTAGTATCAACCTGGTCTTGGATCTTTTGTGCAGCTAAAAGAGAGTCATTTTTAAGCACAATTCGAGGTTTAACTAGTTCTCTTGCTAAAAGTGGCGCATAGCTGCCTCCGGATGGTGTCCAAGATCCAGTTCCACCAGTTCGATATGCAGGACAAATATGTTGTGTGTTGCAACTAGAAAGCACGGTAGGAAGTGCTAATAAAATTAGATAAAATAGTCTCATGGCTTTTAGGTTACAGCTATAACAAAGCCACAATATTTAGTTACATCTTATTGATTTTGAGCGTGTTTGATGGCGCTTAAACGATGCGTGAATTTAAATTAGATACTAATTTAGCCGTTCTAGGCATTTGAATAATATCAAATCCATTTTATAATCTTCCTCGGTTGGTAACGAATAGAATTTCATCTTTTTCTCATGTAAAGAAAGGATGACTAAAGTTTTTCTAGCACTAGAATCAATGAATAAAGCAGACCAGTTTTGGTCTTCAAAAAACTTAATTTCTACAATTTCAAAATTCTGATCATAAGAGCCCATTTTAGTTGATTTCAACTGCTCGATGGATTTTAAATTGGTTAAGAACTCACTCTTAAATTCATCACTTTTATCAGGAATCACTTCTTTGAGTTCTTCAATGTCCATCTCTCTTAATCTTAAAAATCCCTGCTCTAATAATTTACCATTGCAAATTGGATTGAAAATTACGATCAACGTCAAGTTTAACACAGAAAATCCGACAATAAAAGTCATAAATCCAGCAGGCGCCTGAAAGAAAAAATACGACCAAACAAAGCCGATAGGTATGGTCAATCCAACCAATATCATGGAGTATAAAGCGTGCTTATATTTGAAGTATTCAAATCCGGCAAAGGGCAGGTAGATCAAACCAAGCACTATATAAGGTGCTAAACTTGTTTCATCCTCGTAATAGCGCATGGTAATAAGGCATATAAATGCGATTACAGTAAATGGCAGGATACTATCTAATAATTTCTTCTTTCTCACGCTTCTAAACTAATCAAAAAAAGAGGATGCTACTTGTGAATATCTTCCATAAATAGTTGACTGTTTGTATCAACTTTCGCCTTATTTTTATTGTCATCTAACGCTAGCTGATATAGCAAATAGCAATAACCTATAAAACTGCCAATTTGTATTTAATATTTGATACGGAAACTACTGGTCTTCCACGAGACTTTAAAGCACCAATAACTGATACAGATAATTGGCCTAGGGTAGTTCAAATTGCTTGGCAACTCCATGATGACATGGGGGTGATGGTTGAGCATAAAGACTATTTGGTTAAGCCAGAAGGATATTCGATTCCTTATCAGGCGGAACAAATTCATGGTATTTCTACCGAATTAGCTGAGGAGCAAGGGATCCCTCTTTCTCAGATGCTAAGCGAATTTAACGAGGTCTTAGGTAGATCAAAATTTGTAGTTGGTCAAAACGTTAAGTTCGATATTAATGTGATGGGGTGCGAATTGTTTAGGGGGTCGGTAGAGTCTCCAATGCAAGACATGCCAGTGTTGGACACTTGTACCGAAGTAACGGCCCAACTTTGTCAAATTCCTGGAGGAAGGGGAGGTAAATTTAAATTACCAACGCTTACTGAATTGCACGAACATCTTTTTGGTGAGCCATTTGGAGATGCTCATAATGCGACTGCAGATGTTGAAGCAACGACTCGTTGTTTTCTTGAATTAATTCGTAGGAAACAATTCAAGTTATCTCAACTTCAAGGACAACCAGATTATTTTGGATTGTTTATCGAACGAAATGATGTTCCGTTTAAACCAGTAGGACTATCTCATATCAACCTTAAAGAGGCAAGTGAGAAAATCAGAAAAGCGAGTGGAGCTGGAGAGATAGACGATTCAATTTCTTCCGTTGACGCAGCAAAGAATTTGGAGGCACTGGCAGATGTTCAGTACTCACACCTGCATAATCATACCCAGTTTTCAATTCTTCAATCAACTACACAGGTCGCAAACTTGATCAAATTAGCGGCTAACAACGAAATGCCCGCAGTGGCCTTAACGGATTCTGGTAACTTGATGGCCGCATTTCATTTTATTGCTGCCGCGGAAAAACATACAAATGGGTTAAATGCAAAGATCGAGGAACTGCAAGAAGAATTAGAAGAGACTAAAGAGGCTGAGGTTGTAGACACGAATAAAATCAATGAACTAGACTCAAAAATAGCCCGAACTAAAAATCAATTTGTGAAACCTATTATCGGTTGCGAATTGAATGTCTGTAAAGACATGTTAGATAGATCACATAAGGATAATGGATCTCAAGTTTTGTTTTTAGCTAAGAACAAAAAGGGGTATCGAAACTTATGTAAGATGTCTTCATTAGGCTATATCGAGGGTTTCTATTACGTTCCAAGAATTGACAAAAACGTTGTTAAGGAGTTAAAAGGAGATATTATCGTAACCACAGGAGGCCTTAGAGGTGAAATACCTGATTTGATTTTGAACTATGGTAAGGAGCAAGCGGAGGAGGCATTTCAATGGTGGAAAAAGGAGTTTGGTGATGATTTCTATGTGGAACTTCTTCGTCATGATTTAGAAGAAGAGCGAAGGGTGAACCAAATATTGATGGAGTTCGCTAAACGATACGATGTGAAATATTTCGCTTCGAACAATACATTTTATCCTGCGAAGGAAGAAGCTTACGCACATGATATTCTGCTTTGCGTAAAAGATGGAGAGAAAAAGGATACTCCGATTGGAAAAGGGCGAGGATTCAGACATGGATTTCCAAATGATCAATTCTACTTTAAGTCACAGACTGAAATGAAAGAGTTGTTCAAGGATCTTCCAGAGGCAATAATCACTATCGAAGAAATAGTAGATAAATGCGAACAATACGTACTTGCGAGCGATGTTTTACTTCCAGAATTTGGAATCCCTGATGAATTTCAAGATTCTGAAGATGAAAAGGATGGCGGTAAACGAGGAGAGAATGCTTTTCTACGTCATCTTACTTACGAAGGAGCTAAACTTAGATATAAAGAAATTACTCCAGCCATTGAAGAAAGGTTGGATTTCGAATTATCCGTAATTGCTAATACGGGCTATCCGGGATACTTCTTGATTGTGCAAGATTTCATTGCGGAGGCTAGAAGGATGGGTGTTTCTGTTGGTCCTGGACGGGGTTCTGCCGCAGGTTCTGCAGTTGCCTTTTGTACAAAGATTACGAACATTGACCCAATCAAATATGATCTGCTATTTGAGCGGTTTTTGAATCCCGATCGAGTTTCCATGCCCGATATTGATATTGATTTTGATGATGAAGGCAGGGGTAGAGTTATCCAGTACGTAATTGATAAATATGGCTCTAGTCAAGTGGCTCAGATTATTACTTATGGTACAATGGCGGCTAAATCTAGTATTAGAGATACTGGTCGTGTTTTGGATTTGCCATTACCTGATACGGATCGAATTGCTAAGATGGTTCCGGATATTAAGTTGAAGAAGTTATTTGGCTTGGATGAAGACAAGTTGAAGGAAAAACTGAATGCTGAGCAAATGGTTATGGCCAATGAGCTTAAGCTAGTATCTACGGGTTCAGGTTTAGAGGCAGAAGTTGTTAATCAGGCTAGGCTACTGGAAGGTTCGGTTAGGAATACAGGAATTCACGCATGCGGTGTCATTATTACACCTTCAGATATTCGGGAATATGTTCCTGTAGCTATTTCAAAAGACGCGAATTTATGGTGTACTCAATTTGACAACAGTGTTGTAGAGGATGCAGGTCTTTTAAAGATGGATTTCTTGGGTTTAAAAACACTGACCTTAATCAAGGACACTTTAAAAATAGTAAAGGCACGAGACGGAGTTGATATTGATATTGAAGAGATTCCTTTAGATGATGAAAAAACCTACGCCTTGTTTCAGCGAGGCGAAACGGTAGGGATATTCCAGTATGAATCTCCAGGAATGCAAAAACACCTTAAATCTCTAAAACCATCAGTTTTTGCGGATTTAATTGCCATGAACGCACTGTATCGGCCAGGTCCGATAGAATATATTCCTTCATTTATTAAAAGGAAGAATGGCGAAGAAGAAATTGTTTATGATTTAGATGCTTGTAAGGAGTATTTGGAAGAAACGTACGGAATTACAGTGTATCAAGAGCAAGTAATGCTACTTTCTCAATCGTTAGCTGGGTTTACTAAAGGTGAAGCAGATACGCTGAGAAAAGCAATGGGTAAAAAGAAATTTGACCTGTTGGCTAAATTGAAACCGAAATTCCTAGATCAAGGACACGAAAAAGGACACGACAAAAAGGTGCTAGAGAAAATCTGGACAGATTGGGAAGCATTCGCTTCTTACGCTTTCAACAAGTCGCACTCAACTTGTTATGCGTGGATTGCTTATCAAACAGCCTATTTAAAGGCACATTATCCAGCAGCTTATATGGCCGCTGTGCTTTCAAATAATATGAACGACATCAAATCGGTTACATTCTTTATGGAAGAATGTAGGCGAATGGGACTCAATGTTTTAGGGCCAGATGTGAATGAATCTTACTACAAATTTGCAGTAAACAAAGAAGGTGCGGTCAGATTTGGATTAGGAGCAATTAAAGGAGTTGGTGAAGGAGCTGTAAATGCGATTACCGAGGAAAGAAAGGAAAACGGTCTTTATACATCAATCTATGATTTGGTGCAACGAATCGATTTAAAAGCTGCAAACAAAAGAGCATTTGAGGGAATAACTTTAGGTGGAGGCCTTGATTCTTTCGAGGGTACACATCGCTCCCAGTTTTTTGAAAAAGATGAATCTGGTAATACGTTCTTGGAGAAATTGGTACGATTCGGAGCAGCAGTTCAAAATGAAAAAGATGCACCGCCTGACCTATTTGGAAATGCGATTGAAGTTGCTCTTGCAGATCCAAAACCACCCGAAGCGGAGCCATGGACAGCTATGGAGAAACTTTCAAGAGAAAAAGAAGTAGTAGGCATCTATATTTCAGGACATCCATTAGACGATTTTGAATTAGAAGTAAAAAACTTTTGTCAAGGAACGGTAGCCCATTTGAATGGAGACATTAAAAAGCTATTCGGAAGAGAGATGCTGATTGCGGGAATCGTAATGGAAGCAGAGCATAGAATGACAAAGAACGGGAACCCGTTTGGGACTATGGAAGTAGAAGACAAAACAGATAGTTTTAAGTTTTTCTTGTTTGGCGAAGATTACCTAAGACTTAAGCATTTTCTAGTTGATGGAAGTTTTTTAATGATTAGAGGGAAAGTTCAGAAGCGTAAGTGGAGCAAGGATGAAAACGATTTAGAGTTTAAAATTGGGTCATTAGAATTATTAGCGGATGCAAGGAACAAAATGGCCAAATCTTTCCATCTTCAAATTCCCGTGAATGAGCTGAATAATCAGCTGGTGGAACAAGTGTATTCCCTAATAACTGATCATCCCGGTTCTTGCGAATTAAAAGTTAAACTCGTTGACACCGTTGATAATATCGTAGTTGAGATGCCTTCTAGAAAGGGTGGCGTGGAAGTGAGTAATGAATTACTAGATCGAATTAAGGAATTAGACCATGTTGAGTACTATTTAAATGATAGGATAGCAAAGTGATGTTAAATTTTGGACCTTACTTATTTTGAATATGAACAAATGATAGCTTACTTTGGTTATTAGAATTAATAAAGAGTATTAAAAGATTAAAAAATTAGAAAAATGGCAGTAGAATTTACAGAAGCTAACTTCGATGAATTAGCATTACAATCAGACAAGCCGGTATTGATTGATTTTTGGGCAGAGTGGTGTGGACCTTGTAGAATGGTTGGCCCATTAGTAGATGAGATTCATACTGAGTATGAAGGAAAAGCAATTGTTGGAAAAGTAAATGTTGATACAAATCAAGCTATAGCGGCCAAATATGGTGTTAGAAGTATTCCAACTATCATCTTTTTGAAGAACGGTGAAGTTGTTGATAAATCTGTTGGAGCAGTTCCAAAACAATCACTAATCGACAAGCTGGAGGCAGCAATGTAAATAGAACATTATTAGAGTGAGACCCTGCTAAACCTATATGGATTGGCAGGGTTTTTTATTGCCTTGTTTTTGAGTTAAACTAGAATTAACTGAACACATTTTTTTCCAGTTTCCATTGCCCCATGAACCGATTGATGATGACCATTGGTGTTCATCGCTTCTCCAGCAAAATAGATCTTGCTTGCAACAGGTTTAGCGGCAATCATCCGTTTATCTTTTCCTTGTCCAACAGGAGCGTAAGAATAAGCCCCCGCCACCCATTTATTTTTATGCCAATCCTGGGTAAATGAATCAAGAAAGCTGGATTTAGCAACTTCTCCGTAAACTGTCTCCAGTTCATCAAGTAGGAGATGGGTGGCTTTATCTTCTCCCATTTCGCTAAGTTTTAGCGCTCTTTCTCCCATTACAAATGCCATTAGCACGTGGTCTTTTGCGTTTTTTCCATAGGCAGCATCTGCATACGCTGGACTGGCCGTAGTTCCTAAAATCCCATCTCCGTAAAACTTCTCGCTAAATTTTAAAAACACCTTCATGCCGGGTCCCATTTCAATGCTGTTGATTGCATCAGTTTGAACCTTGCTAAGAGCAGGAGTAAATTGAATTTTACCTGCTTTCAACTGAGTGATAGGAACAGAACAGATTACTTTTTCTCCTTTGAAAACTCCCGATGAGGTGCCAATTTGAATGTCATTTTCAGTATAATCGATGGTCTTTACTTCTGTGTTCAAGACAATATTTTCTTGCAGTTCATTGATTAAGAAGGCGCTAATAAACTGCCCCAAAGACGCTGGGAATTTAAAATCACTGTTTCCAGCATTCCAATTTTCTTCTTCAATCGCGGCCCATTTCACACTAATGCTATTTGCTGAAGCCCCGTATTCTCCAGCAACATATTCCGCAAAGTTTAATTCGCTTCCAGATAAACCCAATTCTTCTTTACAGTATTGTTCCAGTGAAATGTCTGCGAGATCTGAATCAAAGACTCCTCTGAGCAGTTTCTTAATACCTGGGGATAGTTCTTCGGTGATTTTGTCCTGATGCCAATACTCTCCTCCTGAGTTGTCCTTGTACACGCTGACACCTTTTTCTTCAATGAAGTCGGCAAAGATGCTGTTTCCTCCATGCAGCCATTCTGCACCTAAGTCAATGTTGAAATCACAGAATTCTGAATTGAATTTAGTTCGGCCTCCCGCAACGGAGTCTGCTTCTAAAATCATGAAAGGAATATTATTTTGTTTCAAGATGTATCCAGCATAGAGGCCAGCTGCACCAGCTCCAATTATTATAATTTTTCCTTTGAAATCCGTTTCGATATTTACTGTTTGACAAGAAAAAAGAGAAGGGGCAAAAATTAACCCGGCTCCTGCTAATGCTGATAGTTGAATGAATTCATTTCTTTTCATTATTTAAAAATTGATCAGTAAAATGTTCTTTCCTTTTTCCTAGGGCGTTTTGCTCTGAGTTGTAAATGGCAGATTTTCCTTTAGGTATTGATAACGTAGTCCAATCTTCATTCAATCTCATTTTGCCTATAAATACGATTTGGCCAATATGGTAAGAGTAGTGTGCTAATTGCCTATTGATTGCTTCTAATATCGTATGTTCTTTACTTCTTATATAGACAGCCTTAGACAAATCTTCATCCGAAAGCTTTTCTAAGGCTAAAAACAAACATTTCCACCCATTGTCCCAAGCTTCGTTAATTTGAATTTTTGTAAGCAGTATATCTTCAAACTCTTGATCTCGGTTTCGCCATTCTTTTTCGCCATCCGATTTTTGGAAGTCACTCCACCTCGAAAGCATATTTCCAGAAATATGATGAACCAAATTGGCAATAGAATTGCTTTCACTTTCTGGTTTCAATAACAATTGATCTTCATTTAATCCCTCAATTGTTTTACCTCCAAGCAGCTGATAATATTTAAATTGTTTGATGTATGAATTAATAATTCCCGTCATTTTTCCTGATGTTGCTTCATATAATATTTAGTATGCCGACTAAAGTATCCATTATCCCTACAATTATAATAGTCCAAATCACTAATTAAAATTTCGCCAGATTGAATAAGTTCGATAAAAAACAGATGGGATTTCTTCTTGAATATTTTTCTAGGTGATTGAAGTTCCAGCATCAGTCTATTGCTTGAACTATGTAGAGAAGCCAATAGAAATTCTCGATCAAGAGTCGGTGTTGTCATATATGCAGTGTCATTTCTTAGTTCTAATTCTATTATTCCAAAATTTCCTATTGAATCAATATAATGGTATGATTTCACCCCTTTACCATCAAAACAAGCAAGGTAAGAGAAGTGATCTTGCGTCCAGGTTCCCTGTAAATCACTCAGGGTCATTTTTTTGTTATTGTTTACTGAGCTTGAGTTTTGACCGAACAACTTTGAAATAGGCATGGTTGTTGATAAAACCAATAACGGAATCGCTATAAATGAGAAAATATGGTCATTACGATTGGTTTTGGGGTCCATTTCCTCAAGATAATAAAGATTAGAAAGAATAGCGATAAGCAATGAACCTATTTGGTTTAAAGTTGTAATTAACAGAAGCAAATAGATAATTCGAATAATTAATATAAATTTGACACTAAGTCATCACATCTTAAAATTATCAAAATGAAAAAAATATTACTCTTCGCTGCGCTTGTATCAACCGTGTCAATGGGGTTCTCGCAAAACCTACAACGTGAAACAGTGAAATTCAAATATGTGCAATTACCTTCAGAGCCAGTTGATAAGTCTATCACAAACTATCAAGGTGAGGTAATTATTATGGCAGAGGCGGATGCGCTTGCTGAACAAGCGGCTGCTCAATCTGCTAACGAAAATGCATTAGCGATGTATCAACAAGAACTTTCTGTATGGGAAGGTCAATGTGAGGATGCTCGACAACAGTATGCATCTGATATGGAAGTATGGAATTCTAAAAGTTTAGTTTGGCAAAAACTTAATAAAGAGAACAAGCCTAGACTGAGACTGCCTTACAAGCCTTCTCCTAGACATCAGGATGTATCTTATAAAGGCCCTAAGTATGACAAGAGTATGTTACGTGATACTTATTTAAACCTTGAAGGATTTAATCAAGACCCTACCAATGGGTTAAAGTATACGGTAAAGCTTTACGATTACTTTGAGACTCATAACTTGAATACGAAGGAAATGGTGAGTAGGAAGGATGGCGTAAGTACCAAATACTATGAATACGAGTATAAGGGAGAATATAAACTTCCAATCGGTCTGAAAGTGGAAACAGCTGACGGTAAAATTTTATACAATAAGATGGTACCAGAAACTGCAGAAACTACGAAATGGAATACTAAATCTTACCCTACTAAGAGTAAACTAGCTGGAGCAGTAAATATTGCTGCAACGGTAGAACAGAAACAAAACTCTTGTTTAGAAGGAAATATGAAATTGGTAAATGATTTTTGTAATGACATGTTTGGATTTCCAATTAGAGAAGAGAGTTTAACTTCTTTTACTGTTAAATCAAAGAAAGTTGATTATTCTGATTTTGATACTGCAGCGGAAGCTTATAAGACAGCTTTACAAAATATGCTAACTGAAGAGGATGTATCTGGATTTGAAACTGCAATCGGAATTTGGGATGCTGCTATTAAAGCAAATGATGGAGATAAAAAAGGTAGATTGAAGAAAAAGAATTTATTAATGGGTACTATCTTCAGCATTGTTGAAGCCAAGATGTGGCAAGGTAAATACGATGAAGCACTTGCTGCTACTAAACGTATTGATGGATATAAGCCTTCTAAAGGTGATGAGAAAATGGCTGAAGATTACAGCGAGCAGATTAGCGATATGAAGCAACGATTTAATGCCAATAACTAATTGTAAGAAATAATCTTACTTAAGGGGCTGTCTGAAAAGACCGCCCCTTTTTTTTGCATTAAACTTTCATTCTCGAAATATAAGACCCTTAATAAGTTTAGAATTAATTTGAACACGGGAACTTAATTATTAAATGTGTCGGTGCAAGTACCAAAATAAAGGAATGAATAATGGTAGAATCAAATACCGTCTAGTCGTTTGATCTAGAACTAGGAATTCTAATGTTCTCAACAATTTTCACCACATCAGGAGGTGGAGGTGGAGTGAATTTGGAAATTACAATCGCAACGATAAAATTAAGAATCATTCCAATTGTACCAATTCCTTCAGGAGAAATCCTAAAGAGCCAATAATCCTCATTGTTAAGTTCTGGCGAGATGAATTTAAAAAACACAATATATCCTAAGGTGAAAAGAATACCAACTGTCATTCCCCACATAACCCCTTGTTTATTCATCCTTTTAGAAAAGATACCCATTATGATTGCAGGAAAGAAAGAGGATGCTGCCAATCCAAAAGCAAATGCGACCACTGCAGCCACATAATCTGGAGGATTAATCCCAAAGTAACCAGCAATTACAACTGCTCCTCCGGCTGCAATTCTTGCCCAAAGCAATTCCTTTTTCTCGGAGATTTTTGGGTTAATTTGTTTTTTGATTAAGTCGTGCGCTACAGAACTTGAAATGACTAATAGGAGCCCAGCGGCTGTAGATAATGCTGCGGCAAGTGCTCCTGCTGCAACTAAAGCAATAACCCAGTCGGGTAACCCAGCTATTTCAGGGTTGGCTAAAACCATGATGTCTTTATCTATATATACTTCGTTCTTACTTTCGCCCAAACTGTTGGAAAGCATTCGCTGTCCGTGAGTTCCAACTCCTTCAATAAACAAAGGTTTTTCTTTCGCAGCAGCAAACACATCACCTTTATAATAGGTGATAACTCCATCATTATTTTTATCAACCCAAGCAATCAGTCCATTTGATTCCCAGTTTTTAAACCATTCAGGACTTTCGCTATACTCTGTTTCAGAAATTTGATCAATGAAGTTTGTCTTCGAGAATGCTGCAATAGCAGGTGCCGTTGTGTATAATATGGCTATAAACACTAATGCATATGCCGCTGATGATCGCGCATCCTTAATTCTTTTTACTGTGAAAAACCTCACAATTACGTGCGGGAGCCCAGCCGTACCAAGCATCAAGGCAGCTGTAAGACAGACCATATCAATGGTTGATTTGGAGCCGTCTGTATAAGCGCCAAGCCCTAGATCTTGGGAGATCAGATCTAATTTATCCAATAAAAACGTTCCTGGTTCATTAACCAGTTCACCTCCCATACCTACTTGTGGAATTGGGTTTCCAGTCATCTGGATAGAAATGAATATGGCTGGAACCGTAAACGCAAAAATAAGGACACAATATTGAGCTACTTGAGTATAAGTGATGCCTTTCATACCTCCCAATACAGCATAAAAGAATACGATGATCATTCCGATTACAACACCAAGTTCAATGTCTACATCCAGAAATCTGGAGAATACGATACCAACACCTCGCATCTGACCAGCCACATAGGTGAATGAAATGAAGATGGCACATATCAAAGCTAGGAGCCTTGCGTTTTTAGAGTAATAGCGATCGCCTATAAAGTCTGGAACCGTAAACTTTCCAAATTTTCTAAGGTATGGGGCCAATAGTAAAGCTAGCAGAACATAGCCTCCTGTCCATCCCATTAAATAAGCAGATCCGTCATAGCCAGAAAATGCGATTAACCCAGCCATGCCAAGGAAAGATGCAGCAGACATCCAGTCTGCACCCGTGGCCATTCCGTTAGCTAAAGGAGAAATGTTTCCGCCTGCAACAAAAAAGTCTTTAGTTGATGTAGCTCTAGCTTTAATGGCAATACCAATGTAAATTGCAAAAGTCACCCCGACCAATAAATATGTCCATCCTTGAATGCCCATTATTTTTCGTCTACCTCATACTTTTTATCTAGTCGGTTCATCAACCAAATGTAAATTAGAATAATAACGATAAAACCATAGATTGAACCTTGCTGTGCAAACCAAAAGCCTAGTTTGAATCCACCTAACCTGTATTGATTTAGTTCTTCAACAAATAAAATTCCGCAACCGAACGAGACGATAAACCAAAAGGACAATAAAATTGCGAGCGTTTTTAAATTCGCTCTCCAGTATTGTTTATGCTTTGAGTTATTAGTGATTTGGCCAAATTAACAATTCTTGTTCAGCCATACTAATTAAGTATTTTCAAGAACTTTTGCTTGGTACCTTGAGATTGTGAGTAGAAACGATATATTTGTGCAATCGATCTCGATGGCGACTGAAATAATCTTAAATAGCAAACAGTTTGAGTTAACCATAAACCGCCTTTGCTATCAACTCATCGAAAACCATAACGACTTCTCGAATTCAGCAATCATAGGCCTTCAGCCTCGCGGAATTTATTTGGCCAACCGATTAAAGGAAGTGATAAAAGAGAAAGTTGGAATTGATGTGCAAACCGGAGGATTGGATATTACATTTTTTCGAGATGATTTCAGAAGGACTGATAAGCCGCTAATTCCAAGCGCAACTAACATGGATTTTATTGTAGAAGGAAAAAAAGTGATATTAGTTGATGACGTATTGTACACAGGGAGAACGGTTAGAGCAGGACTAGACGCAACAATGACCTTCGGTAGACCAAGTAGCGTGGAGCTAATGGCGCTGATAGATAGAAGATTTAGCAGAAACCTACCGATTCAGGCAGACTATGTAGGGAAGTCAGTAGATGCTATTGAATCCGAAAGGGTTACCGTGAGTTGGAACGAAGTGGACGGACAAGATAAAGTAACATTACATAAATCAGATCATGAATAAGGGACTTAGCACTGATCATCTTTTAGGAATCAAATACTTAACTAAAGAGGATATTCATTTAATATTTGAAACAGCTGATTCTTTTAAAGGTGTTATTAACCGACCTATTAAGAAGGTACCTGCCCTTCGTGATGTAACGATTGCGAATTTATTTTTCGAAAATTCTACCAGAACTAAGCTTTCTTTTGAGCTAGCTGAAAAAAGACTGTCTGCCGATATAGTCAATTTTTCTGCAGGAGCCTCTTCAGTTAAGAAGGGAGAAACTTTAGTAGACACCGTAAATAACATCCTTTCCATGAAAGTTGACATGGTAGTGTTGAGGCATCCTACTCCAGGAGCGGCTCTCTTTTTATCCAGACACGTTGATGCGAAAATTATAAATGCAGGAGATGGAACGCATGAACATCCAACTCAGGCCTTGCTGGATACATATTCTATCAAAGAACGATTAGGGGAGGTCGCAGGTAAGAAAGTTGCAATAATTGGAGATATAAAACATTCTAGAGTTGCACTCTCCAATATTTTTGCGCTCCAGAAGCTAGGTGCCGAAGTAATGGTTTGTGGTCCAACGACATTAATCCCTAGGCACATGGCCCAACTTGGCGTTAAAGTGGAGCATGATTTAAAGAAAGCGCTGAACTGGTGTGATGTTGCAAACA
>JBLIOB010000035.1:0-21807 GCA_047639575.1 Parvicellaceae bacterium | reverse complement strand
TAAACTGGTCGTTATCCACAAGATCTTGTGGCATTTCTACCTGATTACCAATCAACCAAAAGGAGTCATTTCTACCTTTTTCCATCAATGATTTTACTCCCGCTAAATATGAATCAGTAGATCCTGCCCCTTGATCTATGGTTAAACAACTTATAAATCGAACTTCGCTGTGAGCCGACTGAATTGTTTTGAGGTGTTCTGAAGGAAGACTTTGACCAAGAAAAATAGAATGATATCCTTTCAGTAAAAGCTCATAATGCATATACATCAATCCAATCTCATGAAATTCATTTTCTGGCAGGTACAAAACACAGACCGGAACGTCTGATCGGTACTCACCTGTACTGACCCTATCTATATTAGCGCTTACTTTTTGGCGAACCAGGTTGGACATGAAATGCTCATGAGCTGGAGTTATCGAATCAGATTGCCAATCCAACCCTATTCGGTAAAGCATTGGGACAAACACCTCTAGGAAAACCGTACGAAACGATTTCCCAGCAACATACTTATTATAGGTGTCATCAAATAATTTCTGGTCAAAAGTTAACATAGCAACCTTGAATGAATCCATGAAGTATCCATTCTGCGCCTGTTCATCGATAAGATCTCTAACCTTCAATTGAAGCTCATCATCTTCAAGAGAAGCAATTTTAGAAATTTTCAAACCAGAATTATAAAGCCTAGTGACATTCAAAAGTTTCTTCAAATTTTTACCATCGTAACTTCTAGTGTTCTGAGAATTTCTATCAGGCGAAAGCACTCCATATCGTTTTTCCCATACCCGAATCGTATGCGCCTTAACCCCTGAGAGGTTTTCTAAATCCGTAACCGAAAAACGAGAAGTAATATTGTTCATCTGAATCAATAGTTTAGTTAAACAAATATAATCATATTTACTTCATAGAGCAATTACGTTTAACTAAATCAAACAATCGACTAAACAAAATAATAAATTCAACACTGTCAATTGAACATTTTACTTCTTGAATTGAAACAAAACCTGGACTGCAATGTTACTTTAGCATAACAAAATAAAACCATGAAAAAGATTCTTGTATTTGGAGGTAGTAACAGCAAAAAATCCATCAACAAACAGCTTGCAGTTTATGCTAGTACGCAGGTAAAAGGAGTTGAAACCAGCATAATTGATCTCAACGACTTTCCACTTCCTATCTATGGAATTGATTTAGAAGAGGAGTCTGGAATCCCTGAAAATGTGATTAAATTTTATGATTTAATAGATTCTACGGATGCTGTAGTTCTTTCGTTAGCAGAACATAATGGGAGCTATACAACAGCTTTTAAAAACGTTCTAGATTGGCTTTCAAGACATGAAGCAAAGACTTTTGGCGACAAACCAATGCTTCTTCTTTCTACTTCCCCTGGAGGAAGAGCAGGTATTGGCGTAATGGAGGCAGCTCTTAGTAGACTTCCTAGACAAGGGGCTAATGTCGTAGGGAATTATAGCCTTCCATCATTCTTTGATAATTTCAAAGACGGGGTTCTTCTAAACGACATTCCCGAATTTAATGAAGCGATAGCTTCATTTCAAAAAGTATTGTAATTACCTCCACTCGGAAGGTGAAATATCATATTTTAATTTAAAGACTTTAGAAAAATGGCTGATATCGCTGAAGCCACAATCGTAAGCAATACTTCCTATTTGCTCTTTTGTGTTTTTTAGCATATAAGCGGCTTTCTCCAACTTCTTGGATCGAATGTACGAAGCGGGAGAATCATTAAAAACTTTTTTAAATTCTCTTTTAAATGAAGACAAGCTGTTATTAGTTAAGCTTGCTAATTCCTCAGCAGTTACATTGGTAAACAAATTAGCATCAATAACTTCCTTGAATTGAACAACGTGTGGCGAAAACAAATTAGATAAAATGTCTTTAACGAAAGGAGCATCTTTGGTATTAGCCAAAAGCAAAAACAATTCTTTCAACTTCAATACCAGAATCTCATCTGATACCAATTCAGGGTTCTCAAAATAAAACATGATACCATCGATGTACTTACTAAAAAGCTCATCTCTTTTGATTTTAGCAAGTCCATATTTTTTCTTTAATACAATTGGCTCACTTAAAAACTTCGGCAAGCCATCTTCATAGACTTTCTTTAAAATCGAAGGATCAAAATGAATCGCAATTCCTTCATATATTCCTGATTTTTTATCTGGCGTGACTTTACCTACATAGTTTCCACATTTAGCCAATAAAGATTCTTTCTTTTCTATCATTTCAGAATCAGAAACTCCGTAGCTCTCCATTGTGCCTTGTCTCACATAAAAATAGCATGCCTGATTGGCCAATATTCTAGGCATTGATACAGGTTCGTTCATCTTTACCGTTTCAAATAAACTGGCTCCAAATAAATCAAGTGTCTTGTGTTCTATTATCACGATAGTCTGAAATTAACAACCTAAAGCCAAATCTACTTGCAAAAGATCCTTTAATTTATGTTTTTCTTAGCCTCCTCTTCGTACAATACGAATTTGATGCATTTAAAGAAAGGAAACATCACAAAAAAGTTCAATAATTGGTCAAAAAGGGTCAAACAGTTCCCCCGAATTGAAAAGAACCTCTCTGATTTTCAAGGTTTCCACAGGAACCTGTTGGTTATTAGAATGTTTTTGCTATTTTCAATACCCCGATTACAAATTGGGAAAAACACATCTACCAAATTTAAAAAGACAGAAGCATGGGATTATGGGATAAGTTGAAAAATGAACTCATTGATATTATTGAGTTCATGGATGATTCAGGCGATACGCTTGTTCACAGATTCGATAGATATCAAAATGAAATTAAAAACGGTGCACAGTTAACTGTTCGGCCAGGACAGGTTGCTGTATTCATTAACGAAGGCCAAATTGCAGACGTATACCAGCCGGGTAAACACCGACTGGAAACAGCCAATATGCCTATCCTATCTACCTTAAAAGGATGGAAACACGGTTTCAACTCCCCTTTTAAAGCAGAAGTGTTGTTTGTTAAGACGACACAGATGACCGATCAAAAGTGGGGTACAAAAAATCCAATAACACTTTCTGATCCTCGCTTTGGAATGTTTGACATCAGAGCATTTGGTACGTATGCGCTTAAGGTGACAGATGCGCCAAAGTTCATAACAGAAGTAGTTGGAACTGATCCTAACTTTACAGTTGAAGAAATTACAGGGCAGCTTCGTTCATTAGTTGTGACAAGAACAAGTGATGCAATTGCAGAAACAGAACTTCCTGTAGAAAAATATGCTTCTAATTTAAATGAAATTTCTGCCGATGTTCATGGCCGAATGACGCTTGATTTTGAAAGTTATGGTCTTTCGTTAGCAACGTTCTTCGTTGAGAACATTTCGATGCCAGATGACATCAAGAAAGAAATCTTTGAATTAAGTAGACTTACTTCTCAAGTTGATCTTGATAAATTAACTAAACTGAAAACTGCTAAAGCAATTGAAAAGGCAGCAGAGAACGAAGGTATGGCCGGAGGCGGTATGGGCATGGGAATGGGATTTGCTATGGCAAACACAATGGGTCAGACTCTCGGAGGAGCTGCTGCCCAACCAGCTCAACAACCCGCACCTGCAGCAGCAGGGGCTCCTGCTCCACCTCCACTTCCAGCAGCAATGGCTTTTCATGCCGTAATCAATGGAGCTCAAGCAGGTCCTTTTGATATGGCAACTATCAAACAAATGATTGGCAGCAATCAATTCTTAAAAGAAACTTTAGTTTGGAAAGAAGGCATGGCCGGATGGGTAGCGGCAAGTTCTGTTAATGAATTAACGAGCGCTTTCGGAAGCGTTCCTCCACCATTACCACCAGCATAATTTATGGAAGAAACTACAGAAGAATCAGGGGTCGCATTTAACTGCAATGATTGTGGGGCTGATCTAACCTATTCTCCAGGTACAGAAAATATCTCTTGCCAATATTGTGGGGCGGATAATGAAATTGCTGCATCTACAGAAGAAATAAAGGAAGAAGACTTTTATACTCACCTTGAAGTAGCATCAAACGAGGAAAAAATTGAAGTCGACTTTGTTGATTGTAATACATGCGGAGCGGCTTCATCTTTAGAAGCAAACGTTACCTCCGCAGATTGCCCATATTGCGGTTCTCCGTTTGTAGTTGATTCTATTTATAAAGACACGATTCTTTCACCTAAATCGTTAATTCCATTCCAACTTGACAAAAATCAAGCTATTGGTGAGTTTAAAAAATGGATTGGAAAATCTTGGTTTGCTCCTAATGATTTGAAAAAAGCAGACTTAAACTTCGAACAATTTAAAGGAGTTTATGTGCCCTATTGGACTTATGACGCAGATTACGATTCAAAATATTCTGGCTCTAGGGGTGATTATTATTACACCACTAAAACGGTTAGAGTAGGAGATAAAACAACTACCCAACAAGTTCGACAAACCCGTTGGACACCAACATCTGGAACTGTAAACGGCAAACATGATGATTTATTGGTGGTCGCGTCTGATACCTTACCAAAAAAATATGTTGCGAAATTAGAACCTTGGGACCTAACCAAATTAACTCCTTTTGATAGGAATTATTTAAGTGGGTTTACCGTTGAAAAATATAAGGTGGAGCTAGACGCAGGATTCGAAATTGCAAAAGCAATTGGTAAACCAGTTATAAAAGCTAAAGTTTGTAACGATATCGGTGGAGACACCCAACAGGTTAGTTCAATGAACACCTCATACGATAATATCACATTCAAACATTTACTTCTACCGTTGTATGTGTGTGCCTATAATTTCAAAGGCGAAGTTTTCCAATTTTTAGTGAATGCACAAACGGGTGAAGTACAAGGCGAAAAGCCAAAAAGCTGGGGGAAAATTATCCTTGCTATTTTATTAGTACTAATTCTTATTGGTGGAGCAATTGCTGCCGTGATGTATTTCGGAAAGGAAAGTGGAGAATACAATGAAACAGTTGGCTCTACGCTGGAAATATTAACGTCCAAATACACTTAGTTTAAATACAATGACACGATTAAAATTACCGTTATTGGTACTGGCTTTTTCTGCTACCATGTTCAACTCTTGTGACTCCTACGAGTACAATGAGGATCGCTGGGATGATTTCGCGGAAGAAGTTAACACTGCTTTAGATGATAACAGTCATACTGAGGACATTGAAACTGCCAAGGATATAGAATCAATAACATCAGAAGTAGGGAACCCTGCCATATCGATTGACTCGAGAACGGCTTTAATCCCTCAACAGATTCCTCCAGAAATGTATCTTTCTCTTGATGAAGCTGCAATGCACCAAAGTACTCACGAAGATGCAAACGGCATTTTAGTTGTTACGGTCAACGCGAATCGAATTAAAGAAGAATATACTTACGATGCTGGAGCTGCATTAAGCGCAGCACTTGGCGTCTTAGAGAGCACGCCTGGTTTATCCAACATAGAAATGAGCGAAATTGAAGAGTTCGAACTTTCTGGTTATAAGGGGAAATTCAGAAACGGAAGTGTCTATTTTGGAAATCAAGAAATGAATTTTGAAATTTTTGCAGTTGGGAAAGATAAAGTAAGCTGGCAGTTATTTATTCAATATTCTGAAGGTCGAAAAGCGGAAGCTTTAGCCATTTTGAATTCTGCTAGAATAGCCCACTCAGAATAGTTTATTGACATTCTTCTGGAGTCAACATTGGCGGAACTTCGCGAATAATAAGTCTTCACAAGCACTCTGTTTTAAATAACCTACTTTCGTGATCCATTTATTCTCAATGAGAAACTGCTGGATCGCCATATCGCTATTGACTTCAATCTTAATTTATTCGTGCAATTCGAATGATGAAATTAAGTTGAATACAGTGTTATTTAGCCTTCCATCATTATCTATAGTAGATGAAGTTCCACCAACTCCTTCAGATCTAGATTCCATCCACATACTTAATAGCACTTTTCTAGGTGGCGAAGCGCGTAATTACTACGGAGACTTTCTAGACACAAGCCTTTGCCAATTATGGAAACATAAGCTAGGGCAAGGTGAAACTAACTTAGCAAAAGGCAGGAAAACATGGTCTGGTGCTGGATGGACAGGACAACCACTAATCGTAAAAGAAAAAGACTCTACTTATTTAGTTATAGGATGTTACGACCATCACTTAAAGAAAATTAATTCAGAATCTGGAAGGCTCATTTGGCAATATAAATATGACGATGTAATAAAAGGAACAGGAACCATTATCAGAAACGATACTGCATCTAACCCTGAAAATAGATTCGTTATCCTTCAAGGAAGTAGAAGAGGATTAGAGAATTCGTTGAGTTCAAAACATGTGTTCAGCTACAGGGCGATATCTTATTTAACGGGCAAAGAGTTATGGAGAATGAATATTCCGAGAGACAAAGGCTGGAGCAGAGACGTTGATGCCTCTGCATTAATACTTAATGACACAGCGTACATTGGTTTAGAAAATGGCATTTTCCGAGTGTTTGATCCATTCACAACTACTCAAGAAAATGATCACGATGATCACTGGACTGCTCCGAAAGTTTATCAGGAACATAAGCTGTATCGAAAAGAAGATAAAAAACGACATGGTGGAAATCTGGTAACAGAATCTTCACCTGCTAAACTCGGTAATCATGTGTATATAGCATCTGGATCTGGTCATTTGTTTGGTTATAATCTTGATTCTGACTCTATTGATTTCGACTTCTTTATTGGATCAGATATTGATGGGTCTCCTGTAATCACTTCAGATGGATGCATTATTGTTACCGCTGAAAAACAATACATAAAGGGTCATGGTGGGGTTTTTAAAATTGATCCAAATAGACCAGATACAAATTGTGTCGTTTGGTTTTATCCAACAGGTGATAGAAATTATGCTGATTGGAAAGGTGGAATTATTGGTAGCGCTTGCATAAATGATTCCTATTCAAAGGGAATTAAGCTGGCTGCCGTAACTGGAATTGACGGTATTCTTTGTGTATTTGATCATATGAAACTTGCAGATAGCTTAGTTGAAGGGCCAAATAAAAAGCACCTATACCCTTCTCCGAAAGTGGTTTTCAGAAAATATATTGGACCATCTATTTCAACGCCAATTTTCACAGAGAAAAACTTACTAGCTGCAGGATATCAAGGACTGAGTCTTTTTCAATACGATAGCACAGGTATAACGAAACATATTAAAACGATAAAAGGGGTCTTTGAAGCTACACCTTCAATCAACCAAGGGAATGTTTTTATAGCTTCTAGAAACGGCTATTTGTATTGCTTTGGAAAGAGCAAAACCAATGTTAAAGCTGATGAAGATATTGCGCTTGTCAAAGCAGACAAAAAACTTGAAGAAGTGGTGGAAAGTATAACAGTTGAAGAGGTAAAGGAACTAATACCAGCAATTGTATCGAGTATAGCCGTGAATTCAATTGATGTGTATCACGTAATTGTTGGTACCTATCACCAAAAATATAAAGCCGAGAGATTTGCAGTGAAGCTGAAAGAAATGAACTTGATTCCAATAATTTTTAAAAAAGGAAGCTTGTACTATTTGAGTGCTAAATCTTCACCTGCCCAAGAAATCTTAGAACAAGATGTTAACACGATCGCCTCGCGTACTAATACTAGTGCTTGGATTTTAAAATCGAATTAAATTTCTCAATTAACAACGGATTCTGAATAACTAAATTTTGAATTCTCCTTGAACTTTTCCAATTTAATGTTGTTAAAATGAACATTATGAGCGAGCAAGAAGTACTAAATCAGATAGATCAGTTAAAGACGAAACTTACTGGAAACCTGTTCCAAGATGGGGAAACGCAACAAGCGATATACGATCTTAAACTAAGTTTAAAGCCTGAAATTGAGGCAAACCCTGACTTGGATGATTTTGATGACGAAGGATGCTTGATGTGTGGAGGATAAGCTTAATGCGCAAAGTCAAAAGATTAAAGTAAAAAGCTGAAAGAAACAGAAGAAAGATTGCATTCTCGTTTTTCTTGATCCAAATGATATTAAACAAAAAAGCCACAACTCTCGTTATGGCTTTTTTATCAATTTAAAACCAATTCTAATTGGCCAATTGTTGCTGACTTTTCAATTCGCAAAGCTTTAGAGTAACCCAAGATAGAGTCAATTACTAAAACTCTTGGCGCTCTTACGTGCTGCGATATATCACCGAGAATTTCTGATCTAAGGTTTTCCTCTTGTTTTACGAATTCCGTCAGTTCTTTTAGAGTAGAAGTTGTCTTCATAGGCCTTTTTATATGTGTTTATTAATGTCATTTCTACTTAAACGACCACATTGAACCTATTATTGTATTGACTTCAATATTTAGTGTGTCGTCAACATAATATCATTCTCCTTAATCATCTTTCTCAAGTTAATTAAAGCGTATCTCATTCTTCCTAAAGCTGTGTTGATGCTAACTCCTGAAGATTCAGCGATATCTTTAAAACTCATCCCCATATAGTGACGCATCTTAACAACTTCTCTTTGCTCATCTGGTAGAAGTTCAACCAACTTTCTTACATCAGCGTGAATTTGTTCTTCAACAATTACATCCTCCACGTTCATGTCTACAAGCTTAATTACCTGGAAAATATCAAAGTCGTCATCTTCATCTCCGCTTCTTTTCTTTTTGCCAACCATTGGCATTTTCGCAGATTTTCTGAAATGATCTATAATTAGATTGTGAGCGATTCTCATGGTCCAAGGAAGAAATTTACCTTCTTCATTGTACTTGCCTTTTTTCAGCGTGTTAATCACTTTCATGAATGTATCTTGAAATACATCATTTGCCAGATCAGCATCTTTAACCATCATGTAGATGTAGTTATAGACTCTGTCTTGGTGTCTTTTTAATAAGATTTCGAATGCTTGTTCTTTACCTTCTAGGTAAAAACGGATCAGTTCTTTTTCTTGAGATTGCGTATTCATAATTCTACTCTTTTAGGCCATCTACCAAAGGTGGATAACAGGTTACAAATTGTACTTAGGTTTAAGAGTAAAATTTTATTCTATACGCAATAGTTTTAAAGTTCGTATCAGTGTAACGCTTGAGACGCCCGATTAGTTACAACCGAGCAAAATACACCTCAAACACCTTCAAATGTAATAAAAATGGGGCTTGCGCAATGATTAAATGACTAATTTTGTCTCTTGCTAATTAACTAACGGCAACATATCAATGACGAAAGGGCGTAATAAAAGTGTTAATCACAAGACTCATATCCTAATTCAAGGAGCTAGAGTACACAATTTGAAAAATATTGATGTCGCAATCCCTAGAAACAAGATGGTTGTAGTCACTGGTTTATCCGGATCTGGTAAGTCTTCCTTAGCATTTGACACCCTCTATGCGGAAGGACAAAGAAGATATGTAGAAAGTTTATCCTCTTATGCTAGACAATTTATGGGTCGTTTCGACAAGCCCGATGTAGATCAAATTAAGGGTATTTCTCCTGCCATAGCTATTGAGCAAAAAGTAATTTCAAGAAACCCAAGGTCAACTGTAGGAACGACTACAGAGATCTATGATTATTTAAAACTGCTTTACTCTAGAGTTGGGAAAACCCACTCGCCTATTTCTGGAGAATTAGTAAAGAAAGATTCCGTAACCGATGTAGTTAATTACATCAACTCTTTTGACGATGGAGAAAAGGTCATTTTAATGACTAAAGTTATCGTACCTGGAAACCGAGATATCGGGAAGCATTTGGAATTGCTACTAGATCAAGGATACATTAGAATTAAGCTTGGCAATAAAGTAGATCGAATTGAAAAAGTGCTTCAATCGAACAACGCCTTTAAGGGAGATATATATTTAGTAGTAGATCGTTTTTCTGTTGAGAAATCAAACGAAGAGAACAATGCCAGAATCGGTGATTCTGCTCAAAATGCGTTTGTTGAAGGTGTTGGAGAATGTATCGTAGAGACGCACGGAGAAAGCGTAAAGTCCAAGTTGTTTTCGAATAAATTCGAAAAGGACGGGATTCAATTTGAAGAGCCATCATTAAACTTTTTCAGCTTTAACAACCCTATGGGAGCTTGTCCGAAATGTGAAGGATTCGGCAAAATACTCGGTATCGATAAAGACTTGGTAATTCCCAATAAGAATTTATCCGTTTATGACCAGGCAATTGTATGCTGGAAAGGTGAAAAAATGGGAGAATGGTTAAAAGAACTGACGCTGAACGCAGATAAGTTTGATTTCCCAATTCATAGACCTTATCATGATCTTGACCAAGAACAAAAAGACTTACTCTGGACTGGGAATAAATATTTCAGCGGACTCGATGCCTTTTTCAAGTACTTAGAAAGTAAGATGTATAAGATTCAATATCGAGTAATGATTAGCCGATATAGAGGGAAAACAGTTTGTACCGAGTGTAAAGGAAGTCGTCTTCGAAAGGAGACTAATTACGTTACCGTATCTGGTAAAACCATTTCTGAAATCAGTGGATTAAGCATTAAAGATGCTATAGAATACTTTGAAGCATCTGAATTAGATAAACATGATGCTGTAGTAGCTAAACGTTTATTTCTAGAAATTAAAAGCCGTTTACAATTCTTGTCAGAAGTTGGGTTAGATTATTTGAGTTTAGATCGACTTTCTAATTCTTTATCCGGTGGCGAATCTCAGCGAATTAATTTAGCTACTTCATTGGGTAGTTCTTTAGTAGGCTCTATGTACATCCTGGATGAGCCAAGCATTGGTTTGCACCCAAGAGACACTGGGAAGTTAGTTGGCGTGTTAGAGTCTCTGAGAGACTTAGGGAACACGGTAGTCATTGTGGAGCATGAAGAAGAAATCATGAATGCTGCTGACGAAATTATTGACATGGGCCTAATGGCCGGGGCTTACGGGGGAGAAGTAGTATTTCAAGGCACGCATGCAGATCTAATCGGAGAAACAGAAAGTCTTACGGCTAGATACTTAACCAATAAATTAGTTATTCCAGTTCCTGAAAAAAGAAGAAAATGGAATAACTCTATTCATATTAAATCCGCCCGAGAAAACAATCTTAAGGGAATTGACGTTGAGATCCCTCTTAACACACTTACCTGTATCACGGGTGTATCAGGTAGCGGGAAGTCGTCACTAGTTAAAAAGATTCTTTATCCTTCATTAAAGAAAATGTTTGGTGGATATGGAGAAAAAACTGGAGTCTTTGAAAAATTAGAAGGTGATTTTAGTAAGATCCATGCAGTAGAATATATTGATCAAAACCCAATTGGAAAATCGTCAAGATCTAATCCAGTAACTTACGTTAAGGCATATGACGATATGCGAGCATTATTTGCAGATCAACAATTATCTAAAATAAACGGATACAAAGCCAAACATTTCTCTTTCAATGTAGAAGGTGGAAGATGCGATGAATGTGAGGGAGAAGGCTTCGTTACTATCGAGATGCAATTCATGGCAGACGTTAAGTTGAAATGTGAAAATTGCGAAGGTCAGCGTTTTAAAGATGAAGTTTTAGAAGTACGGTATAACGAAAAGAACATATTTGACATCCTTTCAATGTCGATTGATGAAGCGGTTGATTTCTTTGGTCAAGGATCCAAGGCAGTAGAGAAACGAATCGTTGAAAAAATTGCTCCCTTACAAGAAATTGGACTGGGTTATGTTCAATTAGGTCAATCCTCGAGTACGCTTTCCGGTGGAGAAGCACAACGTATTAAACTGGCTTCATTCTTAAGCAAAGGAGTGACACAGCAAAAAACACTTTTCATTTTTGACGAACCAACTACAGGCCTGCACTTTCATGACATCGACAAGTTGCTGAAAGCATTAAACGCGTTAATTGGGCAAGGTCATTCAGTTGTTGTAATTGAACACAATATTGAAGTTATTAAATGTGCTGACTGGGTTTTAGATCTGGGGCCGGAAGGTGGAATCGATGGTGGACACTTACTATTCGCTGGAACTCCAGAAGATCTTGTGAAATGTAAAGAGAGTTATACTGCCCAGTACTTAGGGGAAAAGTTGTTGATTAAACAAGTTCAGTAAGCAGAAGGGCGTTATTTATTGACCTTATTTTGCCGATACTTTAACTGCATTCCATTCAAGAAATTTCTTAATACTTGATCCTTACATGGACGATAATGCTTATGTCCAAATTTTCTGAAAAACGCACTTAATTCGTGCTTGCTAATTTTTAAATCAGATAACAACAGCATATTTAATACATCATCATCTTTAAAATTCAAAGCGATCTTTAATTTCCTTAAAACAATGTTATTATTTAAAATTTCTTCTGCCTCCGCTAATGGTCCGTCTTTCTTACCTCTTTTTTCGACAATCAAACCATTTAAAAACAACGCCAAATCGTAATCCCAGAGTCTTTCAAATTCTTCATCCTCTTCCTTTTTCATCCAATTACTAAGTTTCTCTCTAGACACTTCGTGTTCTGAATGAGCGAAGATCTCAATCATCTTATCGTCTGGATAATCAAAGGCATAACGGATTCTTTTGAGTGTATCGTTGTTGTTCATTTAATTTTTGTTTTGATGATGTAAGCATCGTAAAGTGGTGACATATACATAAAACCTTTATATCGAATAGCGGTAGTGCACGCGGAAATGACGCTGCCATCATTAGAATAGATGTTTGTTTGAACATCCTGGTTTTTCGATAAATCTAGTTCATAAACATTACTCGGAATCTTGTCAATTTTTCGATCTCGATAATCCGATAAGTTCCCAACTTGAGCATGTCCCGTTAAAAGTAATGTCCCTTCTTTAGTAATTGAGAAGTTATCTCCGCCTTTTACCTTACCTACATTTTTGGTTTTCCCTTTTCCAAAAAGTTCTGTTCTATATACATGGCTTCCTAAAATTGTACTAGAAATCATGTATGGTCTAATACTATCTGTACCATCAACTTTCACTTCTATCAGTTGTAGGCCATTGTGCATTCTTCCACGTCCGTGAACTTTTTCAATAACACCATCCTTATATTTGCAAACGTTACCTCCGAATATTTTGAAATTAGTCCAGTAAAATTCACTACTTGATATGGCGTAAACATCATTCGGTGCCTTTATGTGTTTATGTCTGTAAGCAGTTTCCATCACAAGGCTATCCCCCATTACTCTAAACCTTAGGATTTCTTGTTTAATAATATCCTTCCTTTTCTTTCCTTTATTCATTGGATCATCCGCTTGAGGATGATTAACCACAAATAAATGCCCGTTAGCTAAATGCACCCCATGAGGTCTCAACTTAAATTCGGTGGTTGGAAAAATTACCGTTAGCGGCTTTGCTTTTTCTGTTTTGAAATCATATTCCCAAAGTCCAGGTTCTGATCCTTCTTTACGCCAATCATTACAACTGATAATTAAACGTTCCTTTCCCATTAATGTATCTAGCACCATATCTTCTGGCCCTACACCAACTTGAATCGAATCTTGGCCAATAGCGAACAACGGCAGAATCAATAAGAAATAGAAAAAATATTTCATAAAAAACCCGATTCCACTGTTGTAGAATCGGGTCAAAATTAATTTAAAATAGGCAGCTATTGCTTAACGAACTTGGAAAGTCTAACAATGTCCTTATCTATTAGTCGAATAAAGTAAATTCCAGCGCTTAGATCGTCCGTGTTAATTTGCTTTTTATTCAAATTTGACCGATCATTTACGAAGTACTCCGTCTTCACTAACTTACCTGATTCATTCAACACTTGAACATGAATTAAGTCATTCTCAAATCCGTAAAAGTTGACGTTAAGATCTCCCGAAGTTGGATTTGGATAAATGGACAATGTTCTTGTCTCTTCATTTTCATGGATGGTGTTCGCATTATCAATATAAAAGCTATGCTCAAAGAAAGAGCCAAAATCAGGATCTGCAAGTAAAACATAGGTTCCATTAACTCTCATTCTGAAATAACCGATGCCCTGATATGAATTTGCCCACCAGCTAATTCCATCATTCCCACTATTAGGAGTAGATGTGCTAACTGTATCAATGTATTTAATCTTATAACATCCTGCTGCAAGAAATACAGTATCTGCATAGGTGCCTGGAGCTAAACCAGCTTTAGCATACACTACAGATCCTGTCTCATCGTAGATTTCAAATGAATTCTCATGCGCATAGGTGTTCATTCTGTATAACAAATGCATCTCTCCTGAATACACAGGGTGAGGAGTAAATTCTGATCGGTAAGAATCATTATCTGGATATGCGTCAGTTCCGCCATTAGGAGCTGAAACTGTTGCTAAGAATGTGGTGCTTGTTCCTGTAGTATCCCAAAAAGCCGGAGCTACTGTCGGAAGAACTACTTCTTCACTTTCTAAAAAGTCCAAAGAACCCGTCCAATTAAATGTTTCAACTGTACCGCCTTCTACACTATAATCAATCGTTAAAGAAGTTAATGTTGTGGATCCCGTATTCTGAATAACAACTACAGGCTGAGAACAAATAGGATTGTATTTCTCATGCTCTACTTTCAGAGAAGGCTTTTGCACGTCTAGTACGGTTGCATCTAACGCAAAGTTTGGTGCACCATAACTAACCAACTGATTGTTGACGATATAGTTACTAGAACCTGATGCCGTCACAACTCCATAATCAATCTGTATATCAGTACCAGGAGTTACCAAGCTAGAAATATCTGTTCTTTTCAAATCAGACTCCATTCCCGGACACCATCCAGCTCTATCGTAGATCCAAGTTCCACCTTGACCAGGAATTGGATTTCCAGCACACTCTTTCCAAACTTGCCAGAACGACTCGTCCGGACCGCCAGCTGCATTTACAAAATGATTTCTAGGAATAAACTCTCCTTCTTGACCATGCCCAGTTATCACAGTTCTTACATCAAACATGGAAGCCGTTGGATCAGTTGCTACCATCCTAGGCTCGTAAATATCGTCTGCCATAATGGATATGTAGCTTGGTTTAGATACTGGCCATATTTGTTGAATGTCGATAACATCTCGAGGAGGCGTTCCTTTAATGTAAAGGAATTTAATATCCATTTCCTCTTGATTTTGACCGCCTCTTTCCATCGTCATTCTCTTAGGCCCTTTCAAAATTGGTGTGAAATCAGTCACATCAAATGTGAATGTTTTACCCTCAATTCCCAGATCTAGCCCAATACCGTATGGAGTAACTAAGGACATAATTTCAAATTTCATCGGATACTTATTGAAATAATTCAAAGTTCCAATGTTAATCGATCCGTCTGTACCAATTAAAACACTATCAACTAGAGCGCCAGTCTCGTCATATACATACACATATCCTGATTCCCATAGGGTAAATGTAGAATCCAAGTTTAAGTCTGTACCTATTACCGAATATGCATCGATAGTATTCGGCATATTTTGAAGTGAATCTAAAACGGTAGTTGTTATTGCGGTTGTAGTGTATACTCCTTGAAGTACATCTATTTGAGGACGATCATTTAATTGAGAAAAGTCCATGAACAATTCTTTTCCCGATTTAAGTCTCCAGAAAGGAGTACTTACGAACGTTCCATTTGCAAAGCCAGTTTCATCGGTGGTAGTTGTTCCTGTACCATCATTAAATTTATGATAGGAAACTAAATTGGCAAAGCTTGGATGTGAAGCATCAACAGATTTGTACATCCATTCTTCAATCTCGGCCTGAGTTAATTCTACATCCCAAATTCTTACCTCATCTAATTTTCCAAAAAACTTAAGCGTTGAACTCGTTATAGCTCCACCAATATTAAAGTCCTGAATATCGATTGCTTTAGTCTTGCCAGATCCTGAATGCCAAAGAACTCCATTTAGATATATTTTCATTGAACCTGTGGCCGTATTCTTAGTAAATGCCCAGTGGTTCCATTTGCCTTCTATTTCAGACGGTGAAGCCGCTTTGTCAATTCTATCATATCCACCGCTATAACCACAATCCCAATAGATTCTTGAGTTACTCCAAGGTAAATGAACATTTGCTTGACGATTATTTGAAGCATCTTTCCCTTCGAACATGGTTGAATTTGTTGGCATTGTAGCAGTGTCTCCATAGCTCCACATTGAAATAGTAATCTCGTTGGATATAGTAGTCATTGGTGCTGCTACATTAACCATTTGCCCACCATTAAAATCTAAATAATAATCCAAGTTATTACTAACAACTCCTACTCCACTTGTTCCATAGTTATCTGCGGTGACTACCGAATTAGTCCCGGTGGAAGAATCAAAAGTGAATTCTATTATCACGTTTGAAACTCCATCCCAAGTAAAGTTGCTGCTAAAGTTGAACTGATGCTGTCCTACTCCACTAAAGGCAGTATTGAAATAATATACGTTTGAAAAGCCAGAAAGCTCCAGCGTATCAGGGTGTAGATTTGTTTTGACAGTCTCCTTAAGATTGATTCTTAAATTATTGATGTTCGAACCAACAGTAGATAAGTCCAATTTTAGTCCAGTTAAATCTCCAGCAGCAATTCCTCCACCGATTAATTCACTTGCCTCAATTAGATATTGTACTCGTGATAATCCAGTTGACACGTCAAATGGATAAGGGGAATTAGCAGCACCCAACCCTAAAGAAGCAATAACTTCTGATGTAGTTCCGGTATAAGTAACATCCGTTTGATCTGATTGATAGTAAGTGTAGGTTGGAGACGTAGAATAATTATAAGTTGAATCACCAAAACCAGAAACAACATAATCTGGAGCTGTAGCAAGTAAAGAATCAGTCTTGCTTGAATCTGTAATGTATGTGTTACAACTATAATCCCATTCTCCACATCCTAAATTCGTAGCAGTACCGGTGGAAACCAATGCATTTTTACAACGAATATTATAGAGCATTAATATTTTCTCGTACGTTTCTGCGGGTACATCAGGAAATGTAAAAACATAATCCCTTGCTGTCGAATCCCATGTCATTGTTTGAACTTCGACTGTATCTTGTGCATTAACATTAACCCCAAACAGGGCTAACATTATCAACATAAATACAGTTCTAAATGGTTTTAGCGTATTGGCGTTCAATATTTTCATATTTCTGAATGTGGTTATGAAAATAAAAGTCGGTAAAAAACTATTGAAATCCGCACGTATCAGCGGATAATATTGGAATGTTAACTATATGTAACTTCCTTAAATTGGAGATCATGGAGCTTCTTATAATGTCCTTCTTCTAATTTCAATAATTCATGATGATTTCCTTGTTCAACAATCTCACCTTTATCTAAGACAATGATTCTATCACTTTTCTGAATTGTGGAAAGTCGATGAGCGATTACAATTGAGGTGCAGTTTTCTGTGAGCTTTTCAATAGCTTTCTGGATGATCAATTCAGATTCTGTATCAATGGATGAAGTAGCCTCGTCTAGAATAAGAAGTTTTGGCTTATATACATATGCTCTTATAAATGATATTAACTGCCTCTGCCCTACTGAAAGCGTACCTCCACGCTCTTTCACATCGAAATCATAATTACCTGGCAATCGCATTATAAAGTCATGAGCTCCAACATGTTTGGCTGCGTCAATTACTTCCTGTCTTGATATTTTTGGATTATTGAGCGTAATATTATTTATGATAGAATCTGAAAACAAAAAGACGTCCTGCAGCACCAGAGCAATGTTCTCTCTTATTGCTTCTAAACTGTAATCCCTGATACTTTCTCCATCAATTAAAATATCACCTTTTTGAAATTCGTAAAATCGACTTAGCAAACTAATTATAGATGTTTTACCAGCTCCTGTTGCCCCAACGAAAGCTACCGTTTCTCCTGCTTTCACCTCAAACGACACGTCCTTTAACACCCATTCTGGTTCATTATAAGCAAACCGAACATTTTTAAAATTAATTGCACCATCAAACGTTGCTGAAGAAATACGATTGGTGTTAACTACATACGATTCAGTATCAAGCACCTTGAACACTCTATCTGAACCGACCATCCCCATTTGAAGCGTATTGAATCTATCAGCCAGCATTCGAATGGGTCGATACATGCTCGCATTGAACAAGACAAATGCCGTAAAACTTTGCGCTAAAACTCTTGCATCCGTAACACCATTGCCAACTTTAAAAATTGTAAATAAAATGATCAAACCTAAGGAGAGAGCGCCAATAATTTCAACGACCGGTAAAAAAACAGAAAATGCCCAAACTGATTTAATATGAGCTTTCCGATGCCGCTTATTAATTTCGTTAAATGTCTCAGCCTCTTTTTTCTCACGATTAAATATTTGCACAATTTTCATACCCGTAATATGCTCCTGAGTATAAGTATTCAAATTAGAAACTTCAGTTCTGACATCGGTGAATGCGGATTTTATTTTCTTTTTAAAAATAGAAGTCGCCCAAACCACAATAGGAATTGGTAGCAACGCGGCAATAGCGAATTGCCAATCATACCAGATCATAGCCAACATAACGACAATCAACGTCAATAAATCTGCTGTTATCGTTAAAATGCCTTGAGAGAATACATCAGCAACAGTTTCAATATCAGAAACAGCTCTGGTCACTAATCTTCCAATTGGGTTTTGATCAAAATACTTTAATCTAAATTCTGTGATTTTTTTGAAAAGTTGAATTCTCAAATCACGAATTACGTTTTGTCCAATTATGTTGGACATATAGGTTATCACAAATTGTAAAACGGCTTCTAAAACTAGTAAACCCAAAAGAACCGCAGCCTTAACAAATAATTCATTTAACGGCCCCTGTTTATCCGCACCTTGAACATAGTCGCCAACCATATCCGCCATTAAAATAATTCTAATTGGTACTAAAACTCCCCTAATTACGGTTAAAACGAGGGACAGTATAAAAAGTCCCTTGTACGGTTTAGCATAAGACAGTACCCGTCTAAACAACTTTAAGTCGAATGCTTTACCAGAAACTGAACTCATACCATATCCTCCGGATAATCAACTTTAAATAGAAATAGCGCATGGGCAGGGACGGAAGTACCTGCTTCACTTCTATCTTTTAATTCAATAATTTTTTTCATCTCTTCCACATTAAGCTTACCCCTGCCAACATCAAGCATTGTTCCCACAATTGCTCTGACCATGTTTCTTAAAAAACGATCCGCTTGAATGGTAAAAACAATTCCAGTGCCAAAAGGTTTCCAGTCGGCCCGCATTAAGTCACAATTATTTGTCTTTGCCTCCGAATGAATTTTAGAAAATGATGTGAAATCGGTGTAATTAAACAGTGTCTCGCATGCCTTATTCATGGCATCAACATCTAATTTTTGATAGAATCGATAAGAGGTCTCGCCTATGAAAGGGTCTTTGTTGAAATGAATAAAGTATTGGTATGTTCTGGCTGTTGCACTAAATCTCGTATGAGCATCTTCTGCGACCGGAAAGATTCTTTTTAATGAGATGTCTTTTGGAATCATGTTATTCAAACTGTAGCAGGCTAAATCCAAATCAATTTCATTCTCTATTTCGAATTGCGCAAAGAACTGGCTGGCATGAACCCCAGCATCTGTTCTTCCACATCCTAGTAAGCTTAATTCTTCTTGGAAGTATTGGGAGAATTCTTTATTGAGGGTTTCTTGAACAGAAATTGCATTTGGCTGAATCTGCCACCCGTGGTAATTTTTTCCATTATAAGCCAACTCAACAAAATACCTCATTATGGCAAAATTAAACTTCAATTAAGAATTACGACAAGAATCGGATAAAAAATACTTCTTTTGTGCATATTCAAAAAGGCATTGAAAAGAATCGGTCTCATATCAGACACTCACGGATACTTAGATCCAAAAGTAGAAAAGTACTTTACATCATGTGATGAGATTTGGCATGCAGGAGATATTGGATCTCTGGATGTCACCGATGAATTGGCTAAAATTGCACCAGTTAGGGCTATTTATGGCAATATTGATGACCATATCATTCGAAGAGAATTTAAACTTCATGAGCGGTTTATCTGTGAAGGTGTTGATGTATGGCTAACTCATATTGGAGGAAGACCATATGTTTATGATTATCGAATTAGGGAAGCTATCACAAAGAACCCTCCTAAACTTTTCATTTGCGGCCATTCTCACATCTGCAAAGTGCAAATGGATAAACGATTAAAGATGTTGTACATGAATCCTGGTGCTGCAGGTGTACACGGAATTCACAAAGTGAAAACATTATTAAGGTTCACTTTAGATGCTGGAAACATCAAGGATCTGGAAGTAATCGAACTTGGGGATAGAGCCTAACGAATTACGATTTTAGATTTTAGATTTTAGATTTTAGATTTTAGATTTAAGATTTAATTTGTAAATCCTCCCCTATCCTCTTAGTCGATCTACGCTTTTTATCAATTTTTCATCTTTATTGATAGCTCGATTCGCTAAGAATACTAAAGGCAATGCAGCTACTGGAAGGTACATTCCATATCCAGTTTCCATTAATACTGCAACATCTGCATCTACTAGTTTAGCTGCTATAGTGTATAAGTCAATGAAGACGAACGTAATCAATACAACTAATAATAGAATTACAATCCGACCGATAGTCAACTGAAGTTTTCGCTTTTTGAACTGAACAATACTGAACAAACACATAGCTGCAATAAGGGGTACAACAATTTTATAAGGGAACCATGTATTGACCTCTAAAGGGTTTTCGGTTAATCCAATTATGCTAAAGATCACTTGATTTTCACCCCAAGAATATGACGCAAATCCCATTACAATTGTTAGAAACAATAATATGGAAGCAACTAGTAGGTAAACAGTTTGAATTCGTTGAAGCATGTATTATTTTTTTGGCAAATATAATCTTCATTAGCAAATCACCATGCCTAAAATTAGTTCTTGCTATTTTTTTGTTGAAAATAAAATTCAAATAACTTATCGTGTCTTATTCATATAATTCTTATACTTGCATTGTTCAAAACAGTCAAATGTTCTATTTGACATAATAAACACAATCAATTAACATCTAGTTTCAATATAGATTTTAAACACAATATTATATTTACATGTACGACATTCTTGAATTAAACGAAAAGAAAGTTACTGAACTTAAAGACATTGCTGAGAAACTTAATATCAAAAAGATTGAAAAGTTCAAAAAGCAAGATTTAATTTATAAAATTCTTGACGAACAGTCAATCCAACCAAAACCAGCTGCTAAGCCAGTTGCTAAAGATACAGTTGCTAAGCCTGTTGTAAAAGACGCAGTAGCGCCAAAGGCAGATGGTGACAAGCCATCAAAGCCTAACCCTAACGGAGCTGCAAACAATCGTCCACGGAAACCTCGTGAAGAAAACGATAAAGCGAAAACTTCAAATAACAAGCCGAATGCTGAAAAAGCACCGGCTAAAGAAGGGCAAAACGATGAGTCCAAATCTGATGATAAATCAGGAACGGATAATGCGGCAAAGCCAAATGACAATCGTGAGAAACGGGACAACAACCGTGATAAGCGAGACAACAATCGTGGTCCAAGAGAAAATCGAAACAACACTCAGGAACGAAAAGAAAAGGTAGATCCAGCAGAATTGCATGGGTATAACTTTGACGGAATTATTCATAACGAAGGTGTTTTGGAAACAATGCCTGATGGGTACGGATTTTTAAGGTCGTCAGACTACAATTATCTTGCTTCTCCTGATGATGTTTATGTTTCTCAATCTCAAATCAAATTATTTGGTCTAAAAACAGGTGATACCGTTAATGGAAGCATACGTCCACCGAAGCAAGGAGAAAAGTATTTTCCATTGTTAGAAGTGACTAGTATTAATGGAAGAGAGCCATCTTTTGTAAGAGATAGAGTTCCTTTCAAATACTTAACTCCATTATTTCCAGATGAGAAATTCAAATTAACTGGGCATGATCAGGAAACTGATTCGACTCGTGTT
>JBLIOB010000034.1:0-21952 GCA_047639575.1 Parvicellaceae bacterium | reverse complement strand
ATCAGTAAAGCTTAGTAAACTCGATAATGCGATGGACTGTTTGGTTCTAGCAAAGGTAGTCTTAGTTACGCGCCAAGCTAAATAGATTAGTGCTAAAAGTAAGGTTAACGCGTGCCAACTTGAAAAGCTAAAAATATCGATATGGTGCCAATGGGCAAAATCTTCGAACCAGCTTATGTTAAAAACTTTATCAAACCCTAACGAGTAAGGCATAAAGTAACCAATACAAGAAAAGGCTATCCACCAAGGTGCACTCACTAGTGACCACAATATAAACTTTTGACTATTAAAACTGACTTGTTTGAGTCTGAACAACACAAAACGAGATACGACAGCAACAGTTGCAATACCGATCACAAATGCAAGCACTGAAACACTGAGCAAATTTAGAACGATTGCCATATCTCCAACTAACATAATTAAGCCCGTTCCTTTCTTAGCTGGCGTTGTTTCTCGATCATTTTTTCTAATGTATCGAGTTGTTCGTCATTAAGCTGTGCCGAAGCAGAACTGAACGCAGCAATTAAGCTATTTTCACCATCATCAACAAAGTCACTGGTTACATTTGAAATAAGTTGAGCAATTAAGCCTTCACGATCTACTCTGGCTGAATAACAATACGCATGGCCTTGTTTAGTGCGTTTAAGTAATTCTTTTTTAAATAACCTATCAAGCGTACTTTGGATAGTATTTAACGAATTACCACGAGCTAACCCCAGTACTTTATGTACTTGCTTTGCATCCGCCTCTTTGACATTCCAGAAATGTTGAAGCACTAATTTTTCTAGTTCACCTAATTGCATAACACTTTACTCTATTTAATTCGCTGGCTATATTGCCACAACAAAAACCGATAGGCAATCGGTTTTTAGATTTAAGGGTATTATATGGGTTGGCTAATAACTAAGTATTTGATCACCGCTACGGTCATTGTCGCGGCATCGGAGCTAGCAAAACGAAATGATAAACTAGGCGCACTCATAGTGGCCTTACCGACAGTCACAATTTTAGCCATGATTTGGTTATATGTTGAAAAGCAGCCGTCAGAGAAAATAGCCAATCATGCTTGGTACACTTTTTGGTATGTACTTCTCACATTGCCCATGTTTTTACTTTTCCCCATGCTGATGCAGCGCTACAGTTTTTGGCTATCGTTACTCATCAGCTCATTAATAACTGTAATTTGCTTTTGGCTGTTTTCTTTATTGCTGAAGCTGTTTGGAATAGATTTGCTTCCTTGAGGTTAACAGCAAGGTCCTTTGTTCACCCCACAGCTGCCATTAGAGTATTTACGTTAACGCGTAATGGGGCAGAAAAGAGTTACGCCTGAATGTCCGGTTCATGGCAAACAACAAATAGTGGTCAGTCTAATACCTTTTTAGAAAAAGTATGTTACTAATTTTGTATAAAGCTAATTACCGCCAATTGAGCGCTAAATTATAGGTAATAGTACAAAGCAACCTGTTATTACAATTCATGCGCTCAATTGCTCGACATCAAATCGGAAATACCAAAAGACAGTAGTGGCACTTTTGATATCCGTCCATTGATAACTGAAAGGCTACATTTCTTGTCCGCCTTATATTTTTAATAATGTAAAAGCTTTATGCTCATCAATTGGCACTATGACCCTATGTAGCAGAATTTCACTTTCCTCTATTGATCTGGCAAGTAATTTTTTAAATAGTTCTAAATTATCTTTTTGTAGATTATTAAGGTTTGATGTGAAAACAGATACTTCATCAATACTCGCGTATTCCAAAAAGTTAAAATAGAGCCGAATAAACCCAGCAACAACATCTGAGATTTGCGTAAGGTAGTTTTCAGATAGTTTTGAATCAACAAAGGTAATATCTAAGGAAGTAAAATTATTGTCGCAGTTTTTGTACTCTTTAAATTTATTTTCAATTAATTCCTCGTTATCCATAACATGCTTTGAATTCGGAAACATCTGAACTCGATTGATGTAGAAATTAGATAGATCATTAATTAGCACACCTTTTTCTGTATCAAAAACCAACTCAAACTCAAAATCATCACTAAACATGTTAATGCACCTAATAGTTAATGTGCTTAGCATCATTAACATCTGAGCGTAGATGCCGTGGCCTTCAGTTTTCAAAATAAACATTAAGTTCTTTTGTATTAACGAATGAAAAGCCTTTAAGAAGTCGAGCGAATTACCTTTCTCGATATAGGGAAAATCAAACTCACTCATTAGATTTAAGAAATTTTCTTTATCCAATTTAATTAGTCGATACAAAGCATCTTTATACTTTGCGTGTAACACAATATCTCTATGGTCTTTAGTGCAAATTACTAGGTCATCAATAATATCTAGAAAAGACCAGTAGACGGTATTGATCATCTCGTAATGAATGAATATTTTGTTCGAAAGAAGTCGATTAAAAAGCGTTTTAAAATGCTTGCTACCTAAAGCGTACTTGAATGCTTCAATAGGCGTATATTTGGCCCTTATCTTAGCCATATGTGAGAATTTAAGTTCTCTGTCTTGCTTACCTTTCTCCTTATTTTTAGGTATCTGTAGATCTTTTTTTAGTTGTTCAAAATCTAATTCAATACTGTTGGAATCGAAAGCAACCCCGGCTAAAACAAATATTGGTGAAGATTCCTGATTAGGATCTTTATCTATATTGTATTGCTCGCCTTCTAGATAGAGTTTTCTGATATTATTAGATTCATCGTAATAAATTTCATACTGCTTCGTGCTAGTTCTTAGTAACATTAAATTGAATTCCTTTACTTCCCAGATAGCACGCTATCTTCATATTCCATCTTGTAAACATCGGCATCTTTCTCGTAAATACGCCAGTCTTTGGAACCATTGCAATCCCAACTGTAGCAAGCCCAAAACTTACCATATTTACCAGTAGTTGGTTTTAGATCTCCACTGCATTTTGGACATGTAGGTGTTTTGGCATTACATTGATTGTCCTTGCAAACTTGAAATTCACCAACCCGCTTTCTGGAGCCTCCGCACTTTTTGCAATAGTAGAGACGATAATCACATAGGGGGATATTTGCGCAAAAGCTATAAGTATTTTCTTTATTCTTTACAAGTCTTCCTGTTTTACATTCAGGGCAACTTAAATCAGTAACGTTTAATGAGTCTGGGCTAGCTTTTATGCTTGTTTCATCAATTAACTTCTTACCATATCCCCGCAATTTGTTTACAAACTCAGAACAATTCTCTTCAATTGAAAGAATAAATACCCGTTGTTTTGCTCTAGTTAAAGCAACGTAGAAAATTCTGCGCTCTTCAGCATGTTCATAAGACTCTAGTTTGGGTAGCAGTAGTTCAATAAGTGGATGCTCAATTTTTTCAGCAGGGAATCCATTTTTGCCTTTCATCATGTCCATAATAATGACGTAACCTGCCTCCTTACCTTTGCTAGTTAAATGCATCAATAGCCGATTGTTCTTTCTTATCAGCTTCATTTCCAAATAAAGCACCTAACGCTCCACCAATCAAAACACCGGGCATACCACCGACAAGCCCCAAAGCCCGACCAATGACAGTAGATGCTGGCATCGAATCATTACTACGTTCAGCAAAGACATTCTTTACATGGAAAGTTTGTGATCCGATAGTAAATACTTCACTTCCTAATTTGGTCGCCAATTCAACTCTTGAAGAAGCAGTGATGTTTAGATGATGTTTTGCGTTGTTCATGTCAACGACATAGAGCTTCATTATTTTCCCTTAAATTTACTTATGCTTTTTGCAGCGTATTTCAAATGATACTTCAAAAGTTATGTTACCAAATCTCTTAAGTTATCCTTTAATTGCGAGTTAACTTCCGAAATATCAACTTGCCATTCCTGAGTTAAATATTCAGTAACTGAGGTCACATCAGATGGATAGATCACATTGCCTTTAACTTTGGCAAATGGGCCATCAGTTTCTAACAAAACTCTTTCCCTAGGTAACCAAGAGATCACCTTCCTAGCTCTTGCAGAATGAATCATTGCTGGGCCAATTGAGAAATAACATCCTAATTCTACAGCTTTGAATACTTGTGTTTTTGTTGCTAAAAACCAATGTAAGATAGGCGTACCAGCCTTAGGATAAGCACCGAGTAGATCTAACACTTCGTTAACTGCATTCAAACTATGGATCGTTAAGATTTTGTCAGAGAACTCAGTACACTTTGCAAGAATATGTTCAAAAACAACTTGCTGTAATTCAAAATGCTCAATATATCCCTTTGAGCCATCCAGCCCTATCTCTCCTATGTACCTTGTATCACTAACTAAAGTATCAAATAGCTCCAATTCGTTACTTCTAACGTGGGCTAGCTGTGGATGTAACCCTAAGGCTGTTCTGCAATTACTAAGTTTTTCAGTAAGCCTCTTGGTTCCATTGTATGCAGATGGAACTGTAGTCACGGAAAGTACGTAAAAACCAGAGTTCTCAATATCTTTAAGTACCGTTTCATGATCAGGATAGAGATCTACATGACAGTGCAAATCCATCATTACAGTTTTTCAGCCTTTAAAAAATTCTCAACCTCAGTTAATCCACGTTTAACCGTTAACTCCAGTTTTTTTCTAACGTCTGGATCTGAAGGTAGGTTTCCACTTTGTCTGATCCAGCCTCTATAGTCTTGAGTTTTATTTAGTCGGATAATCGCTGCTTGAACTGACTGGATATCATCCCGTTTTTTACGCTCATTAAGGACTGTTTTTAAACGTTGGTTCTCATAATCTGCATCATTCTTAAATTTCCCATGATGAATAGATGCTCTTCTTATTAAGCAAGGTACACAATGCCCACATTGAATGTTTCTTCTATGCCAATGACTGCATGAAACGCTTAGAGGAATTGCTTTAGCAATTGCAGCTTGATCCTTGCACTCAGACAACATTTCACCTTTTGTTTTAAATTGGTAAGGATTGAAAAATTTGACATGAAATCCGGCATCCCTTAACAGCTCTTCAAACTTACTTAAGAAAAACGGGTGCGTTGTCCTCGTGCTATGACTACCGATTCGTCTTCTAGTTAATGGTGGATTAATCGATATGTAGCCATTCTCAGGTACTATTATTGTGTTAATACTTGCATCACCAGTTGCGTTTCTCAACGCAACAATTCCTAACACAGCCATTGCTAGGAAATTAAAGCTCCTTCCACGCATGGAAATGTCTGTTTTGCCTTTTAGCGACTCCATCAAGCTTGGATAAATACTGTAAGAGATTTCAGCGAAATTGGATTTTAACAAAGACTTAATTGCCCTTTGTTTCGCGCCATCCCCTTTGTATGTGTGGCTAACTAGCAGCGGTTTATAGTTAGACTTCCCATTAAGAATATCAATCGTACCTACCGCACTATCTAGTCCGCCTGAAAACAAGCATACCGAATTCAATCCTTTTAGTGATTCCAAAGTTTCTTTCGCGTTGTCACTTTTGATAGGTTTTGGTAACGTCATCTCGCTTTGAAAAAAAGTGAAATCCCATTGATCACCAGTTAAAAAATTAAGTAATGAAATTAGCTTGTCTGATAACGCATTCCACAATTTTTCATCAGTAACAGGGATATGTAAGTGCATTTGCCTTGACCAAGCATCTGCTGCATTTTTCCTCAATTCAAAAGTATCAGCAGCGGTAACAGCAGAAGCAATGGTAACCAAATCTATCGCATCGGCATCAATTGGTACTCCCAACTTTCTGACTTCTTCAAGGAGTGTTCTTGAAGCTTTGCTGTGTTTAGTCGCATCATAATCATGTGTGTTATAAATTTGAACAGGATGCCACTCGGCAGAATATTCTGGTAACTTAGAGGGGTCGTTATGGAAGTAATAATTAATCATTATAACTCTCCCAAACTTCAACTGTTTGGCTAATAACGGCAATTTGCACTTCGTCTATATTATCCTTAGTTATATTCCCCGCATTGCCATGCGTAATGGTTTCTAATTGTTGTTGGGTTGCCACTTTTACTAACTCCCTTAATTCTTCTTCCATTCTGTGGTGCTTACTTGCATGTTGCGTATGGAACCAAGCCTCACCCATTCCTGTCACGATGTCTTGAAATATTAAATCAGTTAAAAAACACGAGAGAGTTTCGTACATTACTTCTTCAGTAAAAACTCCAGCATCAAAATCCTCAACGTCTGCTAATGCTTCTGCCAGTGCATAGTCAAGCGCAATTCTGACCGCATCTGCATCACCGTTATCGGGAGTAAGGTGCTCTGTTATTCGATCTATTGCTTGATCAGTTGATAAGCCGTTTAAGTCATTAATGGAGAGTGTCTTAAACTGAGTTTTAACACTATCTCCATTCATCATTCTGAATAGACTTGTACCAGCGGTGATACCGGACACTAATCGTCTACTCGTTCCAGTTCCTCCACCAGAACCTTTAGCATACTTTCTAAGTGAGCTTCTTAAATTAGAAGATCTGCCTCCACCTTTGGCATATTCACCAAATGATCTTCTAGCACCTGATAGTCGATTAGGTTTGGGATCATTATTTTTGGGACCGGGTATTTTTTCCTGTACTTTCTCATTGTCGGTCTCAGTATTAGGATCGCCATTTCCATCTTGTCCATCATCTAGTGAACCATCTGACCCACCATCAATACCAGAACCAAATTGTACTGAGTTTCCCTCTTCTGCCCACGGCGGCACCAATGGACTTTGATTATTTGGACCTGAAGCAGACGCCGAAGTACCCATCACTTTTCTCCTTTTAATTCTTTAATAACAGGCACCATCCAAGGCTTATTTGGTATAGTGTTGGTATATGTTACAAATACGCTTTTGCATTTTTCATCTTTAAGTGAGAGTAACCTAGCACCATAAAAGCCAACGGGCATCTTTTTCCAATCTTCGACCAATTTAAATTGTTCGATTAGTGCATCCATGACAGATAAATATTCCTCTTGAGGCGTTGTTTCCAAGAGTTTTGAATTTACTTCACTAAGTCTGTTTTTTTGCTTTGACAATCCTTCTAATAGTTTCAATGCTGCACCTGACATAACAGAGTTAATGGCACCAAGAGGAATGCTTTGTCTACTTAAATAAGCGGCAGGCTTAAGGTTTAAATTTGAAAATGGAGGATGTAACTTTGACCATTTATCAAGAAATTCTAGATCTTCTTTCCACTCCTCAGGCAATTTATCGAGACTAAGTTCACTTTCAGAATCTTCCAGCATGGCAATTATTTCTGGCTTACCATTTTCTTTATCAATCAATTCATAAAGCTTATTAGTTGCCTGAGTACCCATACACCTTTCAAAAATAACTAATTTGGTAATCGTTTTCTCATCAAGCTGCATGCCTCTGCGATTCGCTGTTTTAAGCCGCATTCGAATTTGATTGAGCAAGCGCTTTACTATGCGCGGGTTACCATTAATATGCGCAGAACTTGCTAAAATGGGAGCCAATTGCTCTGCTACCTTAAATTCAGCTCTCAACTCTTCAATGTAGTCAACATTGCAGTCATTAAGCAGCTCATCAATAGTTATAGGATCTTGCTGCCAAGAAAGTCTTAATGATTCCTCTAATTTATCGCGGATTTTATTGAACTCTGGTTGCTCGACTTTCTTGTCTGAAGCAATTAGCATCATCAAGTATGCTCTAATTTCTTGTACGCCCGGTTTTGGTACATGGACAGGTATTTGAATTAACTTGTCTAAGTAGTCTTTTTGATGTCGAACTGATGCTCCTTTGTGAAAATGCTGCACAGCCAATCTAATCATGTCTTCGTCCGCTGCGATAACAAACGCAGTATTTGGTAAAAACAAGAATAATCGAATGGCTTCTAGTGTTGAAATTGCATTGATTGGGGAACAGCGATCTAAATTGTCTACATATACGATTAATGGCTTGTTGAAACCTTCAAGCAAAGAAGCATATGAACTTCTAAACTTGCGAATTTCAGTTGGTGGTGAAATCACTTTCTTAGATCTGACTAAGCCTTTCCCTTTTTTCACTCCCTTCTCGACATTCTTTGCAATATCCGCTACGTCGCCAAAATCAATTTCGTCTTTGTTTTCATTTTGGTCGCCAGTTTCAATATCATCGTCAAAATAATTCATTATCTTTTGACCTAGACCAAACAAAGGAAAGCCGGATGCAGCTGCACCTCCTTCAGCTAGCAAGCCAAGTAATCTGATTTTATCAACGCGCTCCGCAAAATTTTGAGCTTTATCAACCAATCCTTTATTACCTTCAGCTTCCTTTAAAAGCTCTGAGGCTATTGTTTCAAGCAAAGCTGCCTTGGCGTCATCAAATCCCTCAAATGTCCACGCATCAAAGTGAATTTGAATGTAATCTTATTTATCCTCGGCTAAAGATTTTTTAGTTAACTCTAAAATAGTAGACTTCCCAGCCCCCCAGTTACCAAAAACGCCGATACTTATCGGCATTAGCTCTTTTTCAGTAATTAAATCTTTAATCGACTCTGCCGTTTCATTAAAATTTAGAAAGTCTATTGGAGACTCTTTATCTGACCACATTTACTGTCCTTGTTGTTGTTATATTTCATTTAAATTGGTGTAAATTTCTATATTTCAAGCCAATTTATTCAGCTTAAGTACATAAGATCGCAATTATTCTGAATTTATAACATTAGTTACTAAGTGCGCTTCACTGGGTGTTTGTCAGAAGCACTTTTTAATGTCTCTACAAAATTGAAAAATGCTTAAGTAACCCAATTTTGTAGCAGCGTAACTAGCTATAATGTCGTCATTTGCTAGCAGACTGAATAGACCTATTATCTAAGGTAATTCTCAGCCGTTCTTGATGTTGCTCTTCATACTCTACCGACGAAAGTAGATAATTGGAATCATGTTTTCTGTTTATTGTTATAGAACATATCTCTATAGTCGAATGCTTCAGCCGTTTACGTTGTTTTCCTTATCTGAATTATTCGTGCAGGTGAGTATTGCCCTGTTCTCATGATGGCTAGCTCTTTAACTGAAATCTCATAAAAGCCGAGATTTTTATCAACAACGTAACGACTTCCATTTCTAGTTCTAATTTCCAATTTATCATCAACCTCCAGCTTATCAACTATCATAGAAGTTGTAATTTGCTCAAACGGGCGATACCTGAATGATTCATCTTCTTTGACTACTCCAAACAGTACTTCTCCAAGATACTCATTCTTGGCTTCGCTGAAATCAATTACCGTCACTATTGAAGCTTCCTGTAGATAAATTTTGAACATAATTTTCAATACTTAAACAGTATTATTAATCAAATCCGCATCTTTATACGGTCTCAATGCAAGACTAAATAGAGAATCATACTTAGGGCATGGAGATTTTCGAGCGTCCTTGTGAGTTAGTAAGCTTTCTTTGAGCGCGTAAGTAAACTCACAATAATTAACATGATCAATAACGGGTGAATCATCTAATTTCTCAGCTAACAATGTTAGCTTTTGCTTCCCAAACTTAATTATGAATGTTTGTTTTTCACGAATATTTCTAACTCGAAGATCTAGTAATGGCGTTGATTCATCTAGATCTTCACAAGCTTTATTGCTTAAAGGAAACCCATAAACAAGATATCTCTTGTTCTTGATATTAAATACATGTGGTTGATTTTCTTCTTTAAACATTGTCTGACTATTCAATACAGAGTGTGTACTCAAAAACCAAAGCTTCAACAATTCAACTTTATTTGCCTCATCTAACAATTCTTCTTCACTTGGCGTCGAATACAATAATGCTTTCTTAAAATTGTTGTTTACTGAGAATTGATCGTACTTTTCTTCAAAGTATCTTATTGCAAACAAGCGAAATGGAAATTCTCCCAACTTGATAGTTGAGTAAAGTGCCTCGTAATCTCTATTCAGGACAGAAAAAATGGGTTTCCAAATTAATCCGAAATTAGCATTGAAAATATATTTCGCTTCATCATCAAGACCGAACAAAAGAAATATTTTAGAGATAAGCTGCAACTTACTGATGTTTATAACAACCATATTGGCAAGTCGATTAGCCATGTGATCAATACTTTTTTGTAATTCAATGATTAATCTTTTGTCGTTTACTCCTTCTCCAATGAGCAAATACTTTAGCCAATTCAGTAGCATGGCGTGCTTGCTTTTGAGCGAGTTAATATTTTCATATAGCGAGGATTCAAGTGCTTTATAGTCAGTTTCGCAATAAATAGCTCTGGCAAGTGCGTCCTTCGCAATTTCTATAGGAAGATTTAAAGAGGTTGAAAGTAATGTTGCTTGTCTTTCTAATTTGAGATCTAAGTGAATATATGTGATCAAAATATTGCTCCAAACGTAAAGCAGAACGATGGCCCAGCACGCCAGTTCTTGCAGTGGTTACAATATTTTTTTCGGATGCTCCGCTTTGCCGTATTTTATTTTTAACAAAAATAAATGCTAGGCACAGGCTGTCCGAACAGCCTCATTTAGGCTAATTTAGAGGTCATTTTAAGTCAATACTTCAAATATGTATAACAGGAAGAAATGAAAGAATGAAAGTTCTATTAATCAATAAGTTAAAGTGAAAAAATACTTAATAAAATTTTTGAATTTTGTCCATTTACAAACGATGGGTGGTCATCCATCCGGCTTAAGATAGCTTCTTTATACTTATCAAATACTGCCATATATTTTGTATCAGCTTTTGGATGAAGGTTGGTTAATAGAATTAAATCGTCATTGCTCTGTACTTTTATGCGTAGCTTTAGTTCTTGCCAATTTGAACAATCATAAACAACTTCAGATAGTACTTGCTGAGCCTGCTTCAGAGGAAGAGATATAACTTTTGAAAGTCTTTTAGCTTGTCTTTTTACGTTATCTAATTGTTCACTATTCGCTGTAGTCATTAATCAACCAAACACAACAAATACCAGCCCACCGCACTAGCATTGAGTTTTATTGGGAAATTAAATTCTTCTACAGAGTATATCCATTTGGTCCACGGTGGCAGATCGGGCGTCTCTGGAAAGCCTAGGACCATTATTACATAGAGCTAAGTAACAATAAAAGTCAGAAATCAGCAACATAACCATGCAATGAATATTAAGTTGTAGTAGCTCATATCTGATCTTAATGTTTAGGTGATAGACTAAACTTCATTTAACAGGCAGCACAGGAGGTGGTGGAAATGGTTTAAACCATTCCTCATGAACTTTGCAGTTTTCGCTGTTTGGCTCTGGGAATGCCTGTTTTACTCTAACGTGAAGCGGCATCGATACACAATTACCAAATATTAGGGCCTCACCCGGAACAGATTGCTTGATCTTATTTGCGAAGTCATCTGAAAAATACGGAAGGATGGCATAGACGTACTTCATATCTATTTCATTCTGTATTCGGTGAATTATGAAATTTGAGCATTGTGATAAAACTGTCTCAGATAATTCTGACGGACGTTGAGAAGATATCAGCAAATACAATGCGTATTTTCTGCCTTCACGAGCTATCTGTTCGAAAATATTTTCTCGGAGAAGGTATTTCGAATCTTTTTTAATATAACGGTGAGCCTCGTCTAGTACGAGATGTATAGGTCTTTCACGTCGTGCATTACCTTTTAGTTTTCTTCTTGAAGAAAAGTTTATTCTTGATGTTACAGAAGTTAATGTCTCCAGAGCATCTTTAGACAACTCGCTGGTATCGATAATTACCATGTTGGTTTGAGCTGGTACGGCTAGATTTGATTGCCACAGCCAATCAAGATAATTATTGATATTGGTAGTCTCTATTGGTGCTTGCCGCATAAAAGCACAATCTGGGTTGTCTAAGAAAAAATCTAATCTTGTCATCATCGTAGAGGTATATTCCCTTACTCGCCCATTACCTCTAGCATCTTCTTCCAGCAATGTTAAATTTGCGGCCTGCTTCAAAAAGCGATAATCAAAATATTCTTCACCCGATGCTCTGAAATCCATAACCTCTCGAAGAGTAGCATCGTCAACTTTATTTCTCACTCCCTGTAAAGCCTTCTTCAGCTTGTCTTTATTTTCACCAAAACTGATTGTGCAACTGGAATACAGGTTTTCTAAGTCGGTCAGTATTCCTTCATCCGTGCAGGCTCTATTCAGGTTTGCATCAAGCTTAATAAGGTTCACAATCCCATAAATGATACTTTTTGCAGCAGTGATGATTGCTGTTTCGCTATCTCCCTGTGCATGCAGAGTATGGAGCAGGTTGCAGATCTTAAATCTAAGATAGTTAATTAACTTTTGCCTCTGCTCTCCATCACGAGTTGAGATCATATAAAATTTATAGCTTTCCTGAAGCACTTTGTCCCAGAAAGGACGTTGGGTCGCATCCGTCGCCATCAGAAATGCACTCCACTCATCAATGTTCATGAGAAAGTGGGGAAGATAAAACGGCTCAAAGCCTTCTTCTGCTTCATTAATGTTGGGTTTGAGAAGCCTTACTTGTAAATTGGGGCCTATTTCATGTCCAGTAAAGGCATTCTTATATTCTCCATTCACATCAAAAATCAATATCCGCGAACCAATGGCAGAGTTATCTTTTTTCTTGTGAATGTCTTGGATGATGTGCGCTATTGTATTTGACTTACCACTGCCAGAGTTGCCCAACACTGCCGAATGAATATTGAAAAATGCATTGACTGATATGTTTATTGGGTAGTTGATTAAGTTTTTACTCTCACCTAGATAGAAACTTTGGTGAATCGACGCGTTCAATTCCTTGTCTTTAGTTGTATGAAGAATAAGTTCCATATCTTCAAACGTAACTACAGTTACCTCGCTGTAAATACCGGGGAAAATTCCTACACCAAGATTAAATTTTCCAGTTCTTGTGATAGTGCCGACAGGTTTTAACAACAGTTCCCTATTGCTATCAATGTCGTAAGCGGCAGAGTCTAATTTCATATCGCTATCAAAAATTGACACAACTTCACATATTAACTGCTCACCAACTGAGTTTGTTGTTTTTAGATAGCTACCAATGTTGCCAAAATAATAGACCACACCAGCGAGGTTTATAGAATTACCTCTAATGTCTGAAGAAATTTTGACTCGGAACTGGTTGAAGTTTACTGAAGTGATCTTTCCAATTTTCATTTTTTATCCCCGACCGCCTTCATTGACTTTATAAACTCTTCTAGTATTTCGCTATCCTTACTACGGTCTAAATCGGGAATGAAATTATTCACAATGTAATTGAAATAATGAATTTTTTCTTTTTTAGGATCTGAGTTTTCATCAATAGGAACTTCTACCTCTCCTGATATTTGATAAATACGTCGGTCTGTCAGTCTTGTAAGATTTTCAGACGGATGATAATTACCAAAAATAACCACACTAAGGCTGGAGTTTGCTGCGAGTGCTGCATAGATAGCATTGTTGATATGTTCATCACTAAAGCTATATCCAATTACTATTAATACACCATGCTGGAGTAACAATTTGTTTTGAAATTCTCTGATGAGATCTGCATAGGGTGAACCTAAGCTCTTGTTTTGTTTCAATGGTGTGGGGTAGATCAGTACATTTTTACCATTAGGTTCTTGATTCGGAATAACGTCAACTTCTTTGATATTAAAAAACGAATTGTCATCCGACTCTATCCAACTAATCGAGCCATGTAGCTTGTAAAGATATACCATGTTTTCTAATGGCTCATACTTTTCAACGCTAGGATCAACTTTTCTGGAAAAGGTAAAGGAGAAACGTGCAGGATTAAACGTGCGCGACAAGCCACTACTAAAACCATTATTGTAGTTAATGTTGAGAAAACCCAACGCTGTTTCACTTAACAAATCATTGTTTGTCGTAAATACATTAACCCTAGCTAAATCTTTGTTTCTTAGAGCTAGTTTTTGATAAAGTTTTTTATATAAATCGAGAGAAAGCTCTGCCTGCGCTGAGGTGCAATCTATATTTATAGATGAATAGATCTCAGTCTCTATAAGGTTAATTAGGAAGTCATTGAGGCTATCAGATTGACCGACACCTTTTAGGTATTCACGCTTTGAGTACAGTGTACCAAGTATGTTTTCTAGGTTCTTTGGAGAAACATCTTTCGCAGATTTGAACCGTTTTTTTAACTCATCATGCGATGGGTTTTCTGGAAGAAAAGCTAACTGGGTCATAGTTTGTGTAGCTTCTACTTTTTCAGTTACTTTACCAATTAGTGGTGCCATTGCAGGTATGGCATCAGAACTTGCACCAGCACCCAATAAAAAGTGAAGATTTTTTATGTTGGTAAGATCAGAAAGTTTACTCCTGATTTTTTCTATACCATCTGCAACACTATCATTTTCGCCAAACAAACTCTCCTGACCTTGTCTGAATATAAGGTAGTCTTTCGCAAATTTCTTATCTTCACTCATGACATCAACTCCCTTTAATTAATTTTTACTCATCGCGATTCCTGAATGAGAAACTGAATCCGGTAACTCGATAAGATACTTTTTTCTATATTTAGTATGATATTAGGTGGTATTACGAATAAAAATACAAGACCTATATTTAATCAAATGAACAGACAAAACTTATTCAAGCTCATCAACTTAATCCAATACATTCAAACCACTTCAATTTCCGTCAATCAATAGCCTTTAAGCTTCTATACTCTTCAAACGCAAACCGATCCGTCATACCACTAATGTAATCGATTAATAATCGAGATCTGTAATACAACTCTAAAATTTTATCTTCATCAGAAACGGTTTCTTGTTCGTGTATGCTTTTCACGCTGTCGCTGTAATGGCGTTTATGTTTGTTGGACAAATCATGATACAACCTTGTCTCAATAGGACATGGTTTCAAAAACTCGGTTTTGGAAAGGGACTTAAATTTTTCATAATCTAACTTAAGAAGTGGCATATAAGCATCAAGTAATCCTGATATTATCGTATGGCCTTGTAACTCTAAACGCTCTACTTCTTTAGCAGAAAAAACATATTTAGAAGCAACATCTTTCAAAACTTCTGTTGCTAAGTGAAATTCATCATTGCCATCTAACAAAGACTCATCAAGCGTCCCATCGAACACAGCTTCATGATTTTCAATATATCTGTCAGATGCATAATTAGCTAATTCATTAACCAAGATAGTTCTTAACGTAAGAATGTATGAATGGTTCTTATTGTGAGACTCTGACTCATATCTCTTGTATGCCTTTTCAGCAAGATTTGGCAAATATCTTTTTTTGACTACTTCGTTATCAACTTCTTCATCATCTAAATAAGAATCCCATATATCGTTTATAGCTTTATGAAGCTGATCTACATTTAAAATGCCTTTATCTAACGCATCATCAAGATCTGCAATACAGTAAGAAATATCATCAGCAGCTTCCATAATGTATGTCAGCGGGAATCTATTGCCAGATTTAATATTTAAGTTATTTTGAAGCGCTTTAACGTACTTTTCTTCAGAGTAGTAATAACCGGGCTTTTTCTTTCGATAGTAATAACGATCACTTTTATCAGTAGGCTTTGGTTCGTAAGCAGGTCGGGTATATTTGATTAGACAGGCTACTTGTGAAAAAGATAGGTTTAAGTCTTGCAAACTATGTAGAAGTCTAATGGCTTGCGCGTTACCTTCAAAACAAAGCAGGTCTTTTACTAGTATATTATCCTTAACCTCATCCCCGAATTTTTCAGTGAAAACATTCAACAGTGACGTTTCAGACCACATGTTTATGGCTTCTTCTCCAAAATGACCAAAAGCTGGATTTCCAACATCGTGCAGCAAACATGCGATTTCAATAGCACTGGTAAAGCCATCTTTTTTATCGTCTAATCCTAAAGCTTTTAATTTTTCAGCTTCGTTTAACTTTTTTAAAACCAGTTTTGCGATATATCTACCAACTTGTTGAACTTCTAAAGAATGAGTTAAACGACTTCTAACCGCAGCATTGGATTCTAGAGGGAATACTTGAGTTTTTTGTTGCAACCTTCTAACAGCAGCAGAATTAATTGAACGCCCCCGATCTGACTCCATTTCTTCATCAAATGTTTCTTTAGGAGCCGTAGATGCTCGAAAGCGTTCATGCTTTAACTTTTCGTTATAATCCATACTGAAATTTCCCTTAATATTGTTATTACTCAAAATAAAAACTTTACAATTCCCACAAACATTATGAATGTTTGTTCAATATCTATCTCTGTTGGGGCAAGTGTCGTTAATTTAAACCAAGTTTTCGTTTTATATCGAGAGGTATGTCATTCAACAACCTTCCATACAGCTCTTCACAAGTATTCTGAAGTAATTTTTTATTTTCATTCGTTAGTTTTATAGTACTGTTTTTTAACTCTTCTTTAGTCTTATGCTGATAACCTTTGTTAGGCTTATCTAATCTAGCTTCTTTAGATTTATGTAGCTCCTTATTTGTCTTATCATAGTATTTGGTCAACGCTTCAGAGAAGGTATTACTATTAAACAATGGCTGAGACTCTTTTCCAATTTTTCTACCGACTTCTGCCTTTGAAATAGTCCAGTACTTTTTAACCTCATAACTTCTTTTATTAGGATGCCCACTGATGTAGCGTAACTTTTCCTCTTTAAGATTATTTATCGCTTTGTAAGCTTCTTCAGCAGTGGGATGAAGCTTGATCCATTCTAACTTCTTATCTACTTCTGTACTCTCAGGCTCTTGGCTTCTTTCTTCTTTCAATAAGAAATCATCGTAATAATTATTACTCATTTGGGAGCCTCCTCAGAGCTGACAACCATTTCGATTGTTTCATTTAAGAAATCAATATATTTTTGATAAGGTGATACATCGTGATTTTTACTCAGTTCTTTTATACGTTTGAGTGCCAGCCTAACAGTCACTAAATGCGCCATTTTGATAAACAGAGGGAGGTTTGGGTTTCTACAAGCTTCGACATCTGGTTTGATATATACAACAATGCCGTTGAAGTTTCCCTCTTCGATATCACCGTTGATACAGCCCAAGCAAAGGCTAGGTTCAGCTTTGTGCCGCTGAGGTGTACCATCTTCTGAGCACTTAGCGTGGACAAATGTACCCTTTCGTAATACACACGTATTCCAAGGATTAACTTTAATATCGATTATTCTGTCATTCGAAACTTTGTTTGTTAGTTTTTCATACTCTCCGTGTGTTTTAACATGAGTAATAGCAACAGCTTTATTTATGAACCGATCAAACAGACCAGAATAATGCCTTCTTTCATCATTAAGACTCTTGATTCTATTTCTTACAATATGATTTATTGTTGTTCTCTTGGCGACCTGCATTAAAGCTTTAGCTTCTTTCCCCTTCAAATATGCCATGAAAAAACGTTCATCGATGTGTTTGAAATTTGCTCGAATAAACTTGCCTATGTCGCCTTTATATCGCCTCAAGACAGCTTCGGCCCATACATGCCTTAATGCGTGAGGAGTTGCGTTAAATATTCCAATTCTAAGTTCATCTATTATGGCTCTTATATCTGAATCGCTGATATTTTCACGAGTTACTCTTATGTATTCCAAAGTTTCTTGAGATAAGCGATTTTCGAGTATTTCAATTGCAATCTCATCAAGTTCATCATTGATATAACGTCTGATGGTTTCTGCAAAACGTAAGTGTTTCTGATCAACCGTATAACTTCGAGATATTAATTCTAGGACTTGGTTATCATTTCTCAGCTTATCTCTTAGTTCTTGTAGATTCTGAATTATTGCACTATTCAAATCGTATTTAGCAGACAAATACTGCTTTCTTTTAAATTCTACTAAATCACAATGAGTATCCTTAACCATTAGTAGTTCAAGTTCATCAAGTTCTAAAAACGTTACGTATTTTTCAGGAAAACTCTGCCAATGTCTTGCTACCATTCTACTGACATGACTCTCAATTAGCGTAGCTTCTCCAAGTGTGGCAGAAGTCAACGCAAAACCGTTGTCATTTGTTGCTGTAAAGGCAGACAATTGCTTAATTAGAATTGCAGTTGATAACGTTATTTCTCTTTCTAGTAATGTCTCGCCATTTGTCTTTGGTGAAATCCACTTAATATAAAATCTGAACGGTGAATATACAGCATCTGAAATTTCTTTATTAACAGCAGAATTTAACGATGATTCAGGAAAGCCATATTCACTCGCTCTCCAACCAGTATAAGCAACCATAGCCGTTACACCAGCAGCTTCGACATCCCTGAAAAAACTCCCCATTTTGACATTAGTTCTATCACGAAATAGATCTAAGTATTCGTCCAGAAGTGCAACTGCTTTCTCTAAATCTAAAGTTTGTTCGCTTAAAACTTTGTCACAATGCTCATCGAATTCTTGTAATGAAAAGTCGACCTTAAAGCCTGTGTTATCACTATTAATACTCGCAGCATATTCTGACAGTATATATTCTCTTTTTTTTAGCTGACTATCATAAAAGCGAGAAAACATCAGTGCTCTTACAAACTCATGTGAATCAAAACGAGTTTCATCTAATTTTAACTCTAATATTATTTTATTAAGCTTATCTATATTAAACGCATGATACTTCAAAACTATTTCGTTAAATTTAGTGGTAATTAAATTGCAGAGCTGCTCTTTATTTTCATTAAATAACGCATCCCATTTAGATTGATTTCCTTTCTCTTCTAAATCAAACCCTAGTTCAAAAACAGAACAACGAAGAGCTGTAGCAAAAACAATATGTTGCTCAAAGAAGCTTGCACAATAATCAACATAATGTTTACCCACATCCAAAGTTAAAAAATCAAATGTTCCTCCATTTTTGTAATCTGCCAAAGTCATACCCATTTGTGATAGACATGCTGAATTAAACGCCTTATTTAAATCCTCCTCATGGATATTAGTAACAACACTTTCTACACTATGAAGGCGTAAAGTTCTTGTAATACTTGATAAATTAAACATTTTAAATCGAGAGCCATAAGCGGGAGATGACAGGCGTCTAACAAAAGCTTTGTCTACAAAATCGTGAGTTAGAGTTAAACTAAAGAAGTCCTCCAGCTTGGATTCATCAAGTAATTTAATATTATTTTCTCGAAGATACGCAAAAAGCATTCTTAGCATTTCCAAATGCCAAACACTTCTATAGTCCAACGAGTTATTGTGCCTTTGCTGTAAAAAGAGCCACTTGGCAAAGTCTATGATCGTTAAATTAATAAACTCTCCGACTTCAAATTCAATTCTAATACTTGATTTAAATTTTAAAATTTCATTATTGAAGTCGCTAAAATCTAACGTTGCATACAAATTTTCTGCTCTGGCAGTGGTTGAAGAAAAAGGAATTACCCATTTATCACTTATAAAGGAAGCGTGTCCTTTAGGGTCAATTAAACGCAACATGTCATTACAATGCTCTACGAACCTAGATTTAGAGTTGTTGATATTGCTGACCGAACTAACCAAACTATTCACTTAGTAACCTCCTGTAAATGCGGTAAAAATAGGTGGCAGATCTTTCTTATACTTCTTATAAAGCTTCTGACCTTCAATGACCGTTTCTTTACTAAACAATCTGTTTGATAAAACCGTCTCTATCCATTCTGCCGTGGGTAACGCCTCTAGAAACAAATATTCTGGTGCGCGTTGAAAGATTTTTTGATGGCTGCGTTCTAATTCGCCTAAATAGTGTAAAAGCTTAAGAACAGTTTCAGGTGAATCAACAAGATAAATATTGTCAGGCAGACTACCTTCACTGCCTTCATTAGATACCAAGAAGCCAAGGCCGTTGACCTTGCCATTACTTTTGCCAGTAACTACTTTTAATAGCGCCAAGGTATTATCTGCTCTTAGTTTAATCGCTTGTAAGGCACTTTCTATTGTTGTGTTATATTCAGAAACTTCTGACTTACTGGGCCTTAAGACATTCAAAGAAATATCATTCATAACAGTGCGAGTGATTTTTCCGCAGTTATCTATCCAAGTTTGATTGTCTTCAGTACGATAGTTAGTACGTTCTGCCTCATTTGTATGAGAGTTGTAATTAGTAATTCGACTTGGGTCAAAGTTATCTGATTGAGAGTGTACTCTTGAGTTCTTTACAGCTTCAGAGCTAAAAATTCGAGTCACCGTTGGTGTTTCGCAATTTAAAAGCCAGTTAGTATTTTTTCTCTCATAATTCTCTTTTCGAATACCTTTTTCGCATATACCTACAACGCACTCGATGAATACGGGTGAAACCTTTTCTTTTGATAAATGGGTATTTATCACGTCACGAATACAAAATTTTCCCAAGAACTTGAAGAACAGTGAGATGCTTGCTGTTCTTCCCATCTTGGACTGTAATGAACCATCATTATCGATTAACTTACAATCAACTTTAAGTCTATCTGTTCGGTCATTTAGAAACGCTAGAATAGAAGTGCCTAATAACGAATTTCCTTCAACCGTTTCAAGATCATGGTAGCTTTTAGAGCGAGACTTAAAATAGTCTGATTCTATTTGAGTAACTTCCCCTGTTTGTCTTTTTGAAAATCTTAAATCACTCAATTTTATTTTAAACAAATCATTATATGGAACCGTTTGGTATGACATTAATAAAGCAAATAAGTAATTTTCCCCTTTAGAAATAGGGATCTTTTTATGTCTTTCAGATGAGTATTCTACTAGCTCTTGAATAAAGTCAGGATTAAATAAAAGTGAATAATCCGTGACCTGACGAAAAACTGTGACTCTTTTATTCGATATCTTTGTTGTTTGGGCTGCTATTTTTCCACCATCCCAAAATTCATCCTTCGCAAACTGATGTGCCTCTTCTACACATTGAGAAAAAATTAAAGACTCTAAAGCGGTATTAATAATGCTATCTGCTGTGATTCCAGTAAGGAGATTTCTCAGTTTCTCAAAAAATTCTCTTTGATTATTTAAAGTAGTATTTTTAAATGCCGCTTCATCTACACGAAACTGTTTACTTTTGCGACCTCCGCTATAATTATCTAGATGAGGGCGAATCAACTTCGCAGGAAAGTAGTTTGGTTTAACCTTTTTCTTGTGAAATAAATCAATAAGCGCGTGTTTTGCTTTATTAATTTCAATTAATGCGCTGCTTATTGTAATTTGGAATGACCGCATCAATAATTTTGGTGATCCAGCTCTTTGATATAGCTGTGACCCAACACCGATATCGTCTCTTCTTAACCAAGAGTGAAATCCAAAGTAATCAGTAAGTGTAGTTTGATCACTATCATCACTAGCTGCGGGTTTATTTTTTGATAGAAGATCTAGGTATTTATAATCATCTGATGCAAGTAATTCATTACCAAATGGTACATAATTAAGCGCTTTATTTATCAGTCGTATTAATTCAATCATTCCAGTGCTTTGAGTCTTCACTCCATCGTTTTTAACCCGGTAAGATTCAAAACACTTTAAAATGTTTACGCGATTTAATTGATCTACCTTAAGTGCATTCAAGTAACTCATGAATTTAGGGACGGTATAAGACAATGCTTGACGATTACCACTAGTCCCCTCATCAAGAACAAAAGTTATATAATTGGCAGCGTATAAAGCCGAAAATATTAATCGCTTCTCGTGTGATTCTAAATCTTCAAGAGTTACGATTTGCGACTTTGCACCCTCATATTCGGGAACAATAAATTTATCAGTCTCAAATGGCTCAAATTCAACAGCTCTAACCGTTTGTTTACTTGAAAACTCTGCCAGCATTTCAGCTTGTTGTTTTAATAAGCTCGCTTCTACACTATCCATTTGAGCACTCCAAGTATGATTTTTCTTGATCAAGCTTTTCTTTTACAGACCTAATGTATTTTCTCGTTGTTGTCGGAGCATCTTTGCCTTGAGTTTCATGACCTAATAATTCTGCAACTAGTAAATATGGTCTAGATAAGTGCGTAACATTTTCAAGCTCAAGTCCATCCTCTTCAACCGCATCATGAAACTTATCAGTACCGTAAGAATGTCTAAGGATGTGGTATGTATGTTTTTCGTCTAACAAATGAAGGTATGTTGGTAATAATCCTTCCTTTTGTTTGTCAATTACCAAAGCACGTGTATCTTTAAAATCTCTAGATCCTTGGTATTCCTTTATTCCATG
>JBLIOB010000033.1:0-22378 GCA_047639575.1 Parvicellaceae bacterium | reverse complement strand
CCATCCAATCAATTGCTCTCCAATCAATTCCAGGCGAAGGAGATTGTGAAATTACATTTGTAATTGATATTACAATACTGATGAAAACAAAGGATGTTCTGAAAATCAAATTATTCATATGGCGTTCTACTATTAATTAGATGAGAAAAGTAAACCAAATAGATTATAGGTCGCTATTTCTTTAAAGCTTCTGATAGCGTAATCCATTTCGGATATGTAAGTTATGAAAATTTATGACTGAATTCACAGGCCTCCACAAGTAGCATATGCCCAGGTGTTGGATTAATATAACAGAATAAACTAGGGGGTTTCAAGTTTCAATCTTGTCCGAATAATCGCAAGGTGAACTAGAAACAAATGCTTTATGCATCCATTAATGGCAGTCCATGACGCTATCCTTCCGCTGGGCCTACAGCTAATATTCCCAACTGGTTAGTGAGATTGTACAACTCCTGCATTTATAGAAGAATTGAAGATTTAAAATGTTTTACACAGATTACTCTATGCAATTCTTAGATGCACATATATGCAACATAATCTTCATTGTATAACACATTCTCACCCTCTTATGAAATAATAGTTATTTAGCGCATTTAGATTTGATTATGTAGTCGGGACAAACTCGGGAAATTAACCCCGTAGTCTAGCCCGAGAATTTGGGACACTTACATCTGAATCATTTTACTACTCTGCTATTCTTTGGAAATTCTTATTGACGAGAATACTGATATTTGAGAATCTGCACATTTCACCGTCCCGACTAGATTCGTTGGAAGCGTTGTTAAACCTACAGTGTTGAGTTTAACCCTTACACAATCTTTATGACTAGCCACATTTTTGTGGCTGATCAAAGAGAATGTGTCAATTGTGCAGAGAGATTGTGTAAATATTGTCCCGAATTTGAAAAGAATTCAATCGAATTCGACTCAAACTGCAATTTTGGGTTCTCAGAGAGCTATTTTAGCTCTAATTCAGTTCTTGAGCCATTTAGATGAGATTGTAGTATCCGCAAAATTTGCCTTAAATATATACAGTCCAGCAACTAAATTCGAGACGTTAATTTTATTTGCAACGCCATTCAATCGTCCGCTAGATACAATAACTCCTTGGGCATTGTGTATGCAATAATTAAATGATTGATTATCGTCTATACGAATGTTCAATATATCTTCTGTTGGGTTAGGGTAAACGACTAAAAGCGGGGTGGCATCACTTTTAACATCGTTCTCCTCATTTCCTGAATGACCATCCTCCTCCAGGTTTTTATACGATGTAGACACGCAATAATCAATTCTAGCAACAAAATTAGCACCTGTTTTTGCGTGGAAACCAGGCTTTAAAAATATAGTGTTTCCTGCCTCAAACACCGCAAACGAATTTGGCTCCACAGTGGTAGCAGAGTTTGAACAGGCAATTCCGTATATATAGGTGTTTGCTTGGTCAATTCCATTACCTACTGCTGTTCCTTGACCCGGAGAAATAAGCACATCAAACCCTTGTTGTAAGGAAGAGGTGGAACCTGCAAAAACACTTGAACATATTCCAGTTTCTAAAGTTGCTCCAGTCGCACCCAATCCAAAAGAAGTGTGGCCAGGAAGATTATCTATTAAACCTATGGCGTACCATGATTTTATTACCTCTTGAGTGATTTCAGAGCAAAGACCGTAATAGTCTTTGGTAAATAAAATTGTGCCCTCCTTAATCTCTTGGTATGTATATTCCTCATCATTATTATAAATGAAAGCATAACTGGAAAAAATAGTTTCAAAAAGTACAGAAGCTGCTAAGTTTTTTCCAATTCCATTCACAGCATATTCTTGCCCTTTTGCATTTATTCCATTCTTCCCTTCAGATAGTATGTAAAACCAATGCCCTAGTAATGCTCCTCCAATATGATCAGCACCGCTAAAGCCTGTATATACATTCAGTAAATTTGGGTCACCATCCATAAAACTCACATCTAACTCTGGTAAGCCAGGACCGCTTACACTGAAAGTGCCTGTGGTTGGTTGATTTAGCCTAGATGGGTCCTCCAGATTCCGGAATCCTGCAATTGGCTCTAAAGTTTGTGGATTAATGAATCCCGTTTCAGTAACTAAGTCAGCCCATTGCCAATTTGCTTGTCCTTGGTCTTCAAGCGCGTAGAATTCAACCATGGTTCCTAGTATATCACAAAGACCTTCTGCTACCTGAATCGATTCTTGGCCAGAATCTCCTGAGCCAAAGATACCATGCCCAATTTCATGACCAACCATGTCAATTGATCCTAAAGGATTAAGGACTGACCCAATTCCTTGAATACCAATATTACCAAATCCGAAGCCATCGACAATGCCTACCCACCTGGCATTATCTATTGTTCCAAAATCCATGGCTGACATTGCTATTGCACCTCCGACACCATCATAGCTGTTACGTCCATGACGTTTCATTAAGTACTCAAAAGTCATTTCTGCAGCCCAATGAACATCAAGTGCGATTCTAGAATTTATGGTCCCTGAAAGAGTAATAGAAGAAGCGTACTCAGATTCAAACTGGTTCTCCCACCCAATGTCCGTCCAAGTATTTCCACCATCGTAAATATTATGCAAATTTTCAGGTGTAGAAGTGGTTACATCGTTTCCGGGTGCAGGTTGATCATCATAACTTCGGTTTCCAAAGACTGTAATTATACTAACATTGTCTGTAACATTTCCGGCCTCATCTATAAAATCTCTATTTGCCCTAAGTAAATTCACCGTTCCACTCAACGGATCAATCGATGTGTTAATAGTTTGTACACCATAATAATTTGTTAACGCATCTACCCCATAAGCTTCTTGGTTTTTTTTACTTATTAACTTTCCTGTTAAAGCATTAATGCTTACATCATAAATATTAAATGGATTAGACGTAGCAATTGTAAACTTCCAGATCGGCACATATTTTTCATCAACTAAAAGGGCTAATTGACACCCTTTAGGGAACCCGGTTTGGTTCGAGTCCAATGATTTAATGAAATTTACATTCGCCTCTACCTCCCAAAAATAACTGTCACTGCCAATTTCTACCAATGCTATGTTCAGTGCAGCACTTTCGGAAATAAGCCCACCCGTAGATAAATCATTGTCAATTTTTGGTATCCTACCATTTCCAGAAACCAAAACTCCTGAATATTCGTGTAATGTGAATATTCCGTTCCGAACTGGCATTTCTCCAACATGCATTTGATATTTATAATGATATGCATCCGCTTGAAACTGTTTGTGTTTTTCCATCAGAATCATCTCAACTCCATCACTTAATTCAAAGGCATCTCTGTGCTTGTCAAATAAAGTATTCGGATCCAAATTGATTCCTTTCTTGAATAAGATGTATCCATTTGAGAAAACTTCATCGGCTATTTTCAAAAGTTCATCATTAGCCGTGTGATTCTGCAAAGCTTGTGCATTTACATTATTGTTAATTGATGTTGCTAAAATTAAAACCGCAAGGATTAGATGGCGTAAATTCATTGTTTGATAATTTTATAGTTGCTGATTTTATCACCTGCCGAGATCTGTAGTAAGTACAAACCATTTGTGAGCGAACCGATGTCAATCGTACGAAGGGAGTTTCCTTTTAAAACCAAGGAGCCTGAAATGTTATAGAGGTAGTAGTCAAAACGAACATCCAAATCAAGGTTTAGGGAAGTTGAACTTGGATTTGGATAAACTAGTGCTACTTGTCTTTTTCGTTGCTCGTCAACGCCTATAACCAGACAATCCTCGGTTCTTACCAATTCCAATCCTCGTTGCCATGTGGTTGTTCCTACCACATAGTTTGGGATTGCCAAATTTAATATGGACGCTGGCGAAATATAATTTTCGACTGTAATATCGTTAAAAACAAATACTGAATCGAAAATGTTCAGGATATTACATTGCGCAGAAATAGAGCCGTTTATACGAGTATTACCCACTTTCCAAGAGCCTGTTTCGAAGCACACATAATTTATTTCTAAGGCATCTTTATCATCCTGAGATTTCCATGCGCGTAATGAACTTACTTCATTCTGCGGAATTTCATAGAAAACTGCGCTGAACAAGGATAGATTGGATGTGAAACTAAAAACTGCATAGTGGCGTGCTGGGCCTGTCTGCCATACAGGGTCGCATTTTACAACGACCCAAATTTCGTTTCCTATGGCCACAATTGATGACTGTAATGACCAATCGTCAAAGCTGGGCTCTAGAGAAATGATCTTATTTTCAAGGATTTGACCAGTTGGCGACACCTTAATCACCTGAATTCCAGAAGAATCTGCATGTTGCCGATTAACCAATGTTATAAAGATATCATCATCTTTGTTCACAGTTATTTCACTAATCGAACTCGCACCAATACCATTTTCTACTTCGACTGTCCAAATTGTATCACCATTGAATTTCAGAAGCGAAAGCTCAGTCCCCCAATGGCCTAATATTGAAGAATCCGAGTACCTTACTCTAGGAACAATGTTGTGATTATCTAACCGCACCCCTGCTTCTACTGTTCCGTTAAGATTTATCTTATTGATATAAGTTTGATTCGAGCTAAACGGTGTTCCAATTAGATAATAATTGGTGTCAGCATCAAAAAAGTTTACAGAATAGATAGAATCAGCAACGGTTTGCCAAAGGATATTCCCAAAGTGGTCAACCTTTGTAATATAAGATTGGTCTGAGATCATATTGGAATAGACCAGAACAAAGGAAGAATCGTGCTCAACAAAATAAGGGTCAAAGGCAGCTGTATCGTAAATCGTCCAGACCGTATCATAATTTGGATCTAACTTGACCAATAAGTATTCGAAATCTGATAGGTCTCCATCTAATTCTTGAGCTGAACCATAACAATAATATCCGCCATTAATTGATCGTAAATTAATCTGATCATCAAGGCCATCAATGACAAACTCATCGTTTACAAAAACTTGACTCATCACATTGAGGCTAAAAAAAGTCAGAAAAACTGAAAAAATAACGACTGTATATTTCACTTATTTATGTTTATTACTCAGCAACTTTTTGCTTCAGCAATTCAATTTCTAGATTTAATCTCTGAACTTCCTCATTCATCTTAATAGAATGAAGGAAAAGTTCTTCAACTTTCTCTAATAAAATACGATTCATTTCACCCAGTCCAACTGCTTCTTTTTCCTCAATTGATTTTGATGAAGGAACACCTGGCAAGTGTTTCTTTTCATTAATGAATTTCGAAACAGAATCTAAAGGCATTAGTTCATAGTTTTCTTCAAAAACATAATCAGGCCAGTTTGCTTTTAACTTCACTTCCACCTCTTCGCAGATAATTTTCCCATGTACACCAAGTTTGTATCCTATTTTTACGTCTTTGGTCCCTATTCCTACCCTAGTATTACATGGCAGCTCAGTGTAAATAATTCCACTGTTTCCTCCCGCATCAGTTTCTGACACCCATCTTGGACCATACTTGGCGCAGAATAACGCTACTGGATCAGGTTCGTATAGGAAATGCAAGTGTGCAGACTTATCAGCTTTTTTTACAACGCCATTTTCATCTACTGAAAGTGGCACTTCCGCTCCAGCCGGAGCATTAAGAGACTCCAACTTCAGTTCGCCAGCAATCTGAACATCTTGCTGAAGCTTGGCATTACCTTCCAATTTGGTCTCACCAATCACTTTTAATTCGTCATGAATTTTTACATCTGATTGAAATGCAGCGTCACCAGTAACCTTTAAATCTTGCTCAACAAAAACCTTCTTTTTGACTTTTAGATTTTCTTCAATCTCAGTATCATCAATAATTTTGACTTTCCCATTCAGTCTAGTCTCTCCATTTACTTCCAGCTCTTTCGTGGGAGTAGTAGTTCCTATGCCAACCATTCCGGTTGAATTGATTTCGTTGCTTTGTGTCTGAGCCATTACCATTGAACAGGTGCAAAGGATCAGACAGGTTAAAATTGATTTTTTCATTTTGATTCTGCGTTAAAATTGAAATAAACAGGGTCAAGCTTGTCTTAACCAAGAAAGATATAAATAAGTTATGCTTTCGGTAAATTGGGAGATCTTGTTGGTGAGACAATTATACCGAACAAAGAAGATATAAAAACAATCTGAAAAAACGGGTTTTTACATGCTTGATTTCATAACCACGTGACTTCATCTTTTCCTTTTTGCAAGACATGACGGGTCAACCTTGTGTGGTTTTGTGTTCCACCGAACATGATGGCAAAGGTGTTGACGTGCATTTTAAAAGTGTAATTAGTCGGGACAAACGCGGGAATTTAACCCTCCATCCTAGCCCGGCTATTCGGGAACGACTTGCTTAGAATCAAGCTATGTAAACAAACACGGTGAAATTTCTATTGATCATTTCTGCGGATATTGAAGAAATACACAATTCTCTGTCCCGAGTGGATCGTCTGAATCCCTTGTTAAACATGAAAAGACCATTTTCGCCTGTGCACATTCTGCACAATTCACTTGATCAGCCACAAAAAAAAACGGGGTAGAAGCGTTAACCATTTGTAGTCGTTTGAAAACGGCTATTTAACATAATGTAAATTATAAGACAGCGTATAGCGCTGGCTTACAGTAGGTTATAAACACATGCGGAGTGCTTACGGCAAGGAGAAATATCATTTTTGGCAAGTAGAAATGTCGGAAATCCAAATTCTACCATTCAGAGCATATGAATTCTATCAAATTCACGGACAACTGGGCCTGCTAAAAGAACTTAAATAAATCCCTTAGCGTGAGTTTCCGTTCCAATGGACTTCAAGCCCCTATAAAGAAATTCGAACGATTTAAAGAGCCTCTACGGCCGTTCTACAGGAACGGCTTTAACCGAAAGCAGTTGGTCCTGACTTAATCTCTACCAAAGCAATGCAATAGCGTCTTTGAATTTTTGGATTTATCACGGTCTGAAGGGCTAAGCAATCTCAGCAAGACGTTAAATGTCTTCTTTTCACCTCCACGCTGTACTATAAAACCTTAACTTGTAACAACGAGAAACCAACGAAATCTTTAAGTAAAATGATAAACGCCAAGTTCCTTCTGGTTATCGGTATTTTCATGATTGGTATAATTCCGATAGGTTCGGCCCAATTGCTTTCTGATACCTCGAAAACAAAAAATGACAGCTTCGTTGGAGGGCCATTTGTTCAACTATCTCCATTTTATACTCCAAGTGAAAAAGATCTGCAAGCTCCATCATATGTTGAGGAAGGTATAAGGGTTTTCTTGAACAATCCTCAGATTGTTAAAAACGAAAATAATTTATGTGCGTATTCAGCTACGTTACATCGCGTGCTCGTCTATGATAAAAACAACAACTTGCTGTTTGAACGAAAACTACGTCCACTGAATGAAGAAATGTTTATGGTAAAGATGAAATTAACCAAATCCAAATTCATCCTAAGTCAGTATGGTGCCCAAAAAGCTTATGATTGTGGTGTAGGTAAAACATGTTACACTACGCCAAAAGAAAAAACCATTGTTAATCTCAAAACGAAAGAGGTTACATTTAAAAAATAAGTAAAGTTAAACCTGCAATTAATATGTAGGATCGCAAGACAAGTGCATGAAAAAGATTCAACTGCTATTTCTAGTTTTTTTCCTCACCTCAACCAGTCACTCACAATGGGTCCAAAAGGGAAGTGATGTTGATGGAGAAGCTCCAAATGATCAAAGTGGCGTTGCAGTAGTAATAAGTTGTAGTGTTAGGTCCGATTTAAGAATAGAAAAATGCGACTACTGGTCTATTCCTGACACCTTAACTGTTGTTATAGACACATCCGTAATAAGACGTTCTCATCGTAGGCTAATATGTCAAGATTCTCAATTTAACTTAGCATATAATATTCCTTTGGAAGATACTATGTATGTTAATAGGGTTGTATGCCATAGAGCAAATTCTAGAGCTTTTGTTGACAGTAGGACTCTTTCAGGTCAAGGAACAACGACAATTAGAATTTTAGTCTGTTATAATGTTGAAGGGCCAACACGTCAACCTTTGGTAGTACATATTCAGGTTAATGGCCTCTCTAAAGTGTGCAGAATAAACACGGTACCTGGTTAATTCTGGGTTAGGATATAATCCATCAATGTGATATTAGAACAATTCCAGAACTTGATTATTAGGCCCAGTGGAAGGGTAGCTGTCATAGAGCGCCACGAATCCGTTTTTTTTGTTTAAATCTTCGCTATCATAATTCTTTTGAAACAAAACTTCTGCGTAATTTATCAGATAAATAGCGCGTTTCCGGATAAATCATCGATTTGAAACCTGAAACGAATCAAACGTGTTACTGTATTAGTAATAATGTAACATTCAGCCGCTAACGGCGAAACGATTATGCTCTGACAATCAGCAACTTAATCCCTAGATGGCAGTCTGTGACAGCCACCCTTCCACTGGGCCTATAAGGAACACAATAGTCCGGTTATCTCTAGGACGTTACCCGGCAAAGCCATACTACGAGTATTATAAATATACATTCCCTTCAAAACATTCCAGCTTGGCTATCTCTTTGCTGCCAATAACTTTTCAACCAACTTTGAAATAAGATGTTATCAATACGGATTCAATTTTTCTGCCGAAAACACATCCAGATTGTCATAATAAAGTGCTAACGTCTCTATATTTCCAGTATAATAAGTACATCGAATCGAATCATTAACCTCTGAGTTATAGTGAAACCAGATATTGTACCTATAATCCAAACGACTAGAAATAACATCATTGTTCTCTACCTCGGTAATTTTTACTTTTTCAAGCCAAATATCTTCTGCTACATGTATTTTAAGCAGACTTTCATAAGCTTTCTGAATTATCTTTTTTGGCTCTTTTTCGTTTAAGATTATTAAATTATGTGCATCCCAATTTAACTTTTCATTATTTTGGCATGCGGCCAAAATAATTAGTGACCCAAAGAATATTACCTTAATCAGTTTCATGTTTAGACTCTCCCTTCCCAGTGTACATACTAACTATATAACAAATTTCTTCTTTTATAATTTCCTTTAGGGGCTTATTTAATCTCCCTGTCAACAATCCTTCAATATTTACCCTCCCAACAACCAAACAATTAACTGACAATTGAACCTCAACATCTTGAAACTTTAAACCATCTCCAAAAAAATCTCGCTTCCAATGTAAAATCACTTTGTCATTTGCTTTCCAGGGACATTCCAATTGCCATGACTCTACTTCTAACCTTTCTACTCTATTAGAATTGGTTGTTCCCACCATTTTGACCCCTAAATTGGACATTCGATAAATTAAATCAGTAACATCGCGATCAGAATCACAAAAAACAAATGGTTGAATCATTTTATTAATTAATCACAAAGATAATAATGAAATAAACCACAATGAAAGGCTTTGCAACTATTTATTTGTCTGTGAGAACTTGTCCAACTTCTTAATTTTTTCCCAAGATAAATCATAATGTGTGTGAATTGTTGTAGTAGGTCCTCGGAGCATAAACAGGACTAAAACCCACTAGCGCTACTTAACGCGTTCAATTTGAGTGAGTTGCGATTTAGCCAAAGAATTCTTCTTACAGCTTAATTTATGGGATATTTCTGCGGATTTCGACTCTTCTCAATTTATCGAAGTCAATTGACCCACTCGCAGCTCGTTTTTCATTGAATACGTATTCCCCTAGGGAATCAAGGTTCTATTATTTGCCAAAGGCGTTCATTACAGAGCTATAAAGGCCGGAATCGATGAATGTTGGCGGTGCTTGAGTAACTGCCCGTAAAACACACCCAGCAACCCTAGTGGGTTTTAGTCCTATTTATGCTTTGGACACCGAAGTAGGGAGAGCATAAAAAACCGTGGGGCAATTTGGATGATGTAATGAAGTTCGGCAATGTTTGTGTCTCCTTTGATTTGAAATCGGCGATATATCATCGGACTGATTCCAATTAAATGTATTTTAAGTTGGTAGATACAATCGGATCCGCGTTTAGCTGACATAATCCAAACTTAACGGTTTAATAGCAAATTGCCCCACGGTTTTTTATGCTCTCCTGTTATTGGAAAATGAAGGGACACTAGAAGCGCTTTGCGCACTGGTGCCAATTGAGGCAGAAAAAAATAGAACCAAAGCCACAAATCATATTACAGCTATAAGACAAATTGCTGATGACCTTAATGATACAGACCCTGGCAACCCTAAAGTCCCAAAACTCAATAAGTTTTGTGATTTTTTCCAGACTTATATTGAGATTAGGGATAATGAAGGCAGTCTTTTCAATCTAACCAAAGCACAAGAGCAAGTGGTTAGAAGTGTAGCTGCGGAGGAAAGCGCAATTGCGATAAAGGCCCAAACCATGTTAAAGCTAATCTTTGGAGAGTATTTTGATCGGCCGGGTGAGGATTTAATATCTCTAAAATCTGCGGCAATAAGCCAAAACATTGAAAATGTGTTCGAGTTTATGGATAACAAGATGAAGGCGTACCCGAACCCAACGGAAGGATGGGTCACAATTGAACTTCCTGAAGAAGCCTTATTCGGTCAAATAACGGTTGTCAATATTATCGGTCAACAGATTATAAAACATTCGATAAACGAAACAATTTTCTCGGAAGATCTTGGTTCTTTAGAAAAAGGTCTTTATCTAATCAGTGTAACTTGTGTTAATGGCGACACGTATTTGCAAAAGATAGTTTTGGAATAATTGTACAAATTTATATACATAATGCTATTTCTGCCTCTGATTTCTCAGGGGCAGAATACTTTTAATCGGACTTACGATATTAATACTTCGGGGGCTGATTTTGTTGGAACTATAATAGACTTTAACGGTGCTTACTACTTAAATAATAGTCAAAGCTATCCTTCGAAAAGAACTGTGAATTTGCTAAAGCTGAACGCCCTAGGAGACACTTGTTTATTTAAACCCATTTACGATGTTGCAAATACGGTTTATTACACTAGTTCAACAGGGGACGGACTAATTTCAACGCTTGACAGTAACTTGCTAATTACGGGGGCGAAGGTCCTGGATACGTTAAATCAGCAAAACGACAGCATAGTTGCTTATCTGACCAAAATTGATCTAGATGGAAATATAATCTGGGAAAGAGAGTTTGGCCAACACAATCAGTCTTGGACCAACATTCGACATGTTCTACAGAATAGTGACAGCACGATCATGATATTGGGAGAAACTAATGCTACTGTCGGCAGCGGGTATAATGATGTTTTCATTAAAAAACTGGATGTTAATGGTAATGTTATTTGGGAAAAAGAATACGGTGCAGCTTATGAGGATATTGGAATTTTGCTTCGTCCATTTCCGGGCGGTGGCTATCTAGTGGGAGGTGTCTGGAACAGGTTTGCAGTTGGTCCAATAGATGCAGATATGTATTTACTTAAAATCGATGAAAACGGGGATCAAGAGTGGATGAACTTTTATGGATCTGATTTTGATGATGGCGGAGGGATGTTTACAATATTGGAGGATACTTCCATACTTTTATTTGGGGATGTGCCGTCAACAGCTGGTCCAGACCGAGACTCTTACATTGCTAAAATAAATGCCTTAGGAGATACGTTATGGACAAAATCCATTGACAGAAGTGGCGAAACAGAATATTTAGGACGTGAGCCGATAATTAAAACTAATGGGAATCTTATCACTGGAGGATACTTCTATGATGCAACTCTAAATGCAGGTCTTAATGCTTGGATTGTTGAAATGGATACGTCAGGTGCAATTATGTGGGAGAGATCCTGGAGCCTGTACGGGGGAGTTAATATCAACCAAATTTGGGACATTACTTGGGCGTCAGATGGAGGAATTTTGGTATGTGGTGACATTACATCGTTTCCCGTGCCAAATGATCAAATGGCATGGGTGATGAAACTTGACAGCAATGGTTGTGATAGCTTAGGTTGCCCGACTCCCTGGGTAAATGCAATTGAGGAATTAGTCTTGCAGGATTTAGATTTTAAAATTTATCCCAACCCTTCCACAGGCCTAGTTAATTTTCAATTCTCAGAATCCTATCAAAATGGCCAACTGGCGGTTTACGACATGGTCGGGAATCTGGTATTCAACCAATATGAAAGTTCCGAATACTTCACTTTAGATTTTAGTTTTTTCAAAAAGGGAATGTACCTCATTAAAATGATTGCTGAAGATCGGAAGGTCTCGGTACGGAAATTAATCATAGATTAAAGATCTCAGTTTTAACTTTACTGCACCGTTGATAGGGGTGGCTATCATGGAGTGATATTAAGTTTGTAAATGACTGGAGCAACTACAATTCAAACCACTAAATCTGTAGCAATGTTACATTATTGCTAATCCCGTAACACGTTTGATTCGTTTGGGGTTTCAAATCGATGATTTATCCGGAAACGAACTATTTATCTGATACATTACGCAGAAGTTTTGTTTCAAAACGAATTACGATAGCGAAGGTTTAAACAAAAAAACTGTAACGCATATTTCGCTTTTTGTATTTATGCTGGCTCAAGTTCAATATCTTCTTCCTTCAATTTTAAGCCTGGCTTGTTCAATTTCTTAATTGCGATTCTAATTCTTTTTGCCGTTCGCTCTTTAATTACAGGAATAATCAAATTGACATAATCAATCCCGAGGACTCGATGGATTACTTTAATATCTTCCATAGAAAATGGACGGACACCATTTATCAATTCAGAAATGTAATTTTTTCGATGCCCTAGGATCTCTCCAAGGGCATTTTGATTTAAGTCATGCTCTTGTAGCTTTTCTCTGATCAAATCTTTTCTAAGCTGAATGTGTTGCTCCACTCTTGCAGCCATGCGTTCTGCCTTATCACTTTCTTGGATTTGTGCTTCAGATAACGAGTCAACATCGGACCAATTCTCTGATTCATAAGCCTCGATTAATACTGCTAAATGAGCTCGAAGCGGTTTAAGCGATTGATCGTCTTTTACAAGTAATCGAAGTCGGTTAAAGAAGGCAGTGGCTTTTTCCAACTCGAATTCATTGTCGATAGCTGTTACCTTAAGTATATTTTCAAGTTTGAATTTTTGCATAACTATTCAATTAGTCCTTTTCCTCTCAACCACTTGTTGATTGAGTCTTTGTTGTTTTTGAAATCTCTTATGTACTCGTCATGAGTTCCTGTCCAGTGTACGGTTGCAATTCCCATGTCTTCTTCAGCTCCGTCTTTATCCAGTGGAGCATCGTTGGGTTGATATTCAATCAACACCATAGTCCTGTGTATGTTTAAATTAAATATGTAGAATCCATCATTATGGATGCAATCTGCTTTAGGTCGAGCTTTTATAACTTCATTTTTATCTTTCCATTTCGATCCTTTAATATCTTTCTCTAGCTTGTCTACAGCCTTATAGAGCTTAACGTTGCCTTTGTTTTTCGCTTTAAGCTTCGTGAGCTTTTTGATCCCTAGTAATTTCACCTTATTGAGTTCTACGTGTCAAATATAGAAAAGTTCCACAATAAATGGAACTTTTGTCGCTAACCAATAAGATTGTGTAAGGCATAAACGTAACATTACAGGTTTAATAGTCAGTACAGCATATTTAGTCGGGACAGAGAAATGTGCACATATTTAATTACCAGTATTTTCGTCAATGATAATTTCCAACGAATAGTAGAGTGGATGTCGGTTACAGTTGCCGGTGTCCCGAATATCCGGGCTGGGGTAGAGGCTTAAATTCCCGAGTTTGTCCCGACAGTTAACCAACGAAAATTGTAACTTGGGTTTATACCATTGTTATACCCAATCAGAAGGAAGGAAACATGTTTGAGAATTTGAAAGAATACTATGAATACATGGACTCAAACATCTCATTAAAAACAGATATCAATGTTTCAAAAAAGCTAGGTACGATTAGCAAGTTGATTGATGGTGAAGAGAAGAGACGTTGCCTTTACGAAATGTACCTAATCGATTTTCAGTTAAGAGATGGAGAAATAGTACCGCAGTTAATTTCAGGTGAAAGTACTTACCCGAATCTTGGCCTTTTTGAAGGTAACTATGAGTACATAATAAAACGAGCTACCGATAGCGACTTACGGAACCCACTACTGAAGGCAAGATATAATCATGTACTTTGGGAAAGTCCAAATAAAAATCTTGCTTTCGCCAAAACGGCAATTGATTGCTACATCGAAGGAATCACTTCGATCGAGATTGTTCAAAATGACAACATTTCGAGCCACAATTACTCGTTATATTTTGAAAACTTGTTTTTGCTTTCACAGAAAGCTGGTTATAAAAACGAAGATGTAGTAAATATTCTCACCTCAGAATTAGACTCTCCGAACCTTACGGAATTTCAAAAATGTAGGCTGATAAAATATGCTGTCAAGAAAGGCAAAAAAGTTTCTAGAGATCAGCTTAACATCTATATAGCGTACTTAGACGCAAAAATACCAACAAGCCTTCAAGAGCCAATCACGAAAGAATACCTTAAGCTAAGGATTAACCTTTGCTCTAGGGTGAATGTACCCAGTAAGGAATTTCATAATCTACTTGGCGATTATTTATACAAAGAAGCTCAAGGGATGACTCAAAGTTTTGCCGTAAATGACGTCTACTTAAAAGCATTGAAACAATTCCAGTTAGCATCTAATCAAGATCGTATTGAGGAATTAACTGTGCTTCTCGAAAAACTAAAAGACAGCCTGGACTTTAAATCCGTGACGTCAGAACATGAAAGTCCATTTCTCCAAGAATGGTATGATTCTGTTAAATACTTTATATCTCAATTGATGAAAAACGGTGACAGTGATGTTGTTTATACTTATTTAATTACAGCTCCTGATCTTTTCCCTACAGTTGACCCCAGCACCGAGCATGCATCGACCATGATGGACCTATTCAATACGATTAGTTTTGATATCAATCGCAACATATCTGGGGATGGGAAAAAAGGAATAAATCAATATTATATTCACCTTGACAACTTCACATTAAGGCAACTTTGGTTAATTTTTACAGAAGGACATAATCATCAAAAAATCAACTATGATTCTCTCAAATCTTTCATTGAAAATAAAACATGGTATGGCGAAGAAGTGTCAAAAAAAGGTTCTGATGGTAATCTAACTTCTTTCAAATGGTCTGAGCTTTTATTACCAGCTCTTGAAAGCTACTTCGTACAGTCCAAAATTGATCTAGAGAGTAAGTCAAACAATTTTTCAGGGTACTTACTTGCCATTGACTCGCTAACGATGAAATTTGAAGGTGTGTTAAGAGAATTTTCCCGAAGAATGGGAGCACAAACTATCGAAATTAAAGATGATAGTACGGAGGAAAGAATATCCTTCGAGAAGCTTTTGGATAATCCCAAACTAATGTCGGTGATTCCAGAAGTAGATATCAACCTCTTTAAATTTCTATTTACTTCAACTGGAATTAATTTACGGAACAATGTTGCCCATTGCTTCTATAAACCGAAAAATTACGCGCCATCCCTCATGTGGCTTTTAATTTGTGCTTTTTTGAAACTTGGAAACTATAGTTTCACTTCTAAAGAAAAAGAAGAGGAAGAATAAACTGGGTCTGTTGTTGAAAAATTCATCAAATTGTAGCCTATAATGAGAAAACTGAGTTCGTTTATAGGTGTTTTTGTGCTAGTTGTTTCCTTGGTCATCATAGGATGTCGTAAGGATAAGTCGCAGCTGGTGTGCAATCCTAGTAACGAACCATGTCCCGGTTCGTGTGACAATGACATCGACATCACAGCGCTCACGTTTGGATACGACACTAGTTATTACGGTATACACCACGTATATCCATTTTACAATCCGCTGAACAATGACCAATTTCTTTTCGGAACTGCGAATTATGATGTTGTATCTGGTGCGTTAAATATTTATAGCATAAGTACAGGGACAGTTACAGAATTATGGAACAACACAACTTTTTCTGGGGGACTAGTTGGTCAGCCAAATTGGACTAGAACTGATTGGATTGTCTGGGGCGGTTCAGACATGAATATTTACAAGGTCCGACCTGATGGCAGCAACCTTACTCAGCTTACTAGTACTGGTGGAAATCGTTGGCCCGAATGTGACTATGATGGAAACTTAATCGTTTTTAATAATCTTAGTACAATTGGTTCAATATTGATGGACATAAATGGAACCAACATCGATACATTGTTCATCGAGGGAGACGGCACAAATTCCGGTTGGAAAGAGTCCAGCTGGAATTCGGAAAACGAAATAGCTATGGCCAACGGCTCATCGCCCCTATACGGAATAGGGTATTGGGACTATGATGATAGTACCCAAACTAGCCTCTTGGTCCAACCATCTGGAGGTCAAGACGAAATGAGGGAGGTTCAGTGGCATCCAAACAATCAGGATATCTACTATTCAAAATGGAGCAATGGTATTTTTAAGGTGAACGTTACCGACAAAGTTGAAGAATTGGTGAAAGTCGGCTGCTACCGTCATTACTATCCCAATATATCTATTTCAAACGATGGTCTACAGATGTTGGCCTGCAAACTTGTTGTTGATAGTATCACTCCTGCAGAAGAATTAGCAATTAGTGAATATATAGTGATCATGGATATTAACGGTTGCAATGAAACTGTCATACCAATCCCTTGATATTTGCACATCCAATGAAATACGTGAATGTTGATGATAGCGTGCCTGACAACGAGCGTGGGGGATTTATAGGAATTGTTTAAGTGGATTCTGTTGCTTTTGACGGGAGGCATTCCTTTTCTTTTAAGTAAAGTTTTTTGGACAAGAGCTATTAGGCCCAGTGGACATAATAACTTCAACTGTTTTACGAAAATAAAGGGGAATTAGAAACTAGGAACAAGAATGTTTGATTATCGTAATCATTTATCAACAACCTCGTGATGATTTTTTGTATCTTTTAATTCTTGACGTAGAGTTTGTTTGTTGTCTAAGCAATCTTGTATATCACTAAAGTTCTATTATTTATGAAAACTATAAAACTCATTTTCCTAATCCTGTTTGGGGTTATTAGTAACCTGACAATGAACTCTCAAGTCACAACTGATAACTTTAGAGATCACATGTATGACCTTGACGCAAACTACTTCGAAGTGGTAGAAAAGGGTGATGAGTTTTTCCAACTAAATCCAACTTTGGCTGTTGATAATACTTATGGTTATAAAGACTTTGAGCGATGGAAGCTATTTTGGAAAAACCGAATTGATTCTCAAGATCCAGTTAAATCAGGCACGATGCGAGTTGCTTTTGACGCCCTACAAGCTTTTGCTTTAGAGAAGTCAAGTTACTGTTTTGAAAGTTCAGATGAAGCCGATTGGACGTATGCAGGACCTAAAAATATGAGCACCCAACATATGGGACTTATAACCAGTCTTGCGTTAGATCCAAATGACGATCAAATTATATATGCCGGAACTAATGCTTCAGGAATTTTCAAAACTATGAACGGAGGGACCACATGGACCAATGTTACAGATGTATTTGACTTGCCTGGAATTGGAGTTCAAAGCATAACAATTTCGGAGTCAAACCCAAATGAAATTTATGCTTGCCTTGGCTTAACAACTTATGGGAGAGGGTATGGTTCAGGTATAATTTACAGTAATGATGCTGGTGCGAGTTGGAATCAATTAGATTATCTAACACCTATTGAATCGTCTGATTTAGCCTATGGATTAGTCATTAACCCTCAAGATGAGTCTCAGATTTATGCAATTATTGAGGATAAAATATTCAGACATGATAATAAAGGAGTTGACGGAGGATCATTTCAATGGGAATTGATTTATGAAATTGATCCTTCGACAAATAAAAGGGATTTTAGGGACATTATTTTTGCCGAATCTGATCCGAATACTTTATATATTACTTCTGATGATTTAGGAGCAAATTTACCTGCTACAAATGATGGCGGCTCGATGGTCTTACAAGTCACTAATCCATGGGGTGCGCTTTCATCAATTACCATTCAAGACATATCACCGCCAAATGCGAATATCTCGGATAGAATAGCAATTGCTACTACTCCTGCAGAATCCGGTTCATTATTTTGTTCTTATAAAACTAGTGGTACTCAATTTAATCTAGCAGAATCTTCAAATCCTTCATCAGGAGCGTGGGCCACTTTACTTACTGAAACACCAACAGATAACTATGGCTTTAGATATGGAGGAATTGGATGGTTTAGAAATGAACTTGTTATATCTCCAACTAACCGGGATCATTTTTATCTCGGAGGTTTTGAGGTTACCCAGCTTCATATGGATGTGACTTCTATTTGTTTTGTACCACCATGCTCTTTTTTAAGGCATGGGAATTCTTCTTTTGCGCATGTAGATTGTCGAGCATTATTAATAAAAGATGATGGAGCCGGTAACGACATTATTTATAACGCAAATGATGGCGGAATATCGAAAAGTGTTGACGGTTCAATGACTTGGTCTAATATTAATGGTGAAGGACTTAACTGCACCCAGTTTTTTGGATTAACCACGCATCAACTAGCTCCTGGCCTGCTAGCAGGAGGATGTCAAGATAATTCGTTGATACTTCGAGATTTAAATGGAACCTGGAGGAAAACAGCCGGAGGAGACATGGGAAATGTTACTTCAAGTTTTGACGGACTTAAAAGTTATGCTGCCCAATGGCCAGGGACGGTAAACTTAACAAACAGTTGTCGAAGTTGGTCAACCCAACTTCCTTCATGCTCTGATTTTACGATAAACTTACCTTCAATGATGGAAATTCAAAAGAATTTTGAATTTGAGTATGATGATAATGGACTTTTATACTCAGGTGATTATGATGTTTGGACTTATGACGAGACATCTGGTTCAGGTTGGACGCAAATTTCAGATTTCCAGTCTTTAGGGGCAAGAGAATGTCAAGCATTAGAAAAAGTGAGATTGACTAGTGATCCAAATGTGATCTACGCTTCTTTTTACGGTCCAACGTATAATCAGGACTATGCTAATTGCGGAGCAATTCCTTGTAGTGATCCAGGTGGCTGTGGTCCATGCCCATCTGGTGATTGTGCTGCATTCAAAATGTTTAAAACGATAAATGGCGGTGTTTCTTGGGAAGATATTACTAAAGGCTTAAAAGTGGAATGGGCTGGAATTACCGACATAGCCGTTGATCCTATAGACCCTCATAGAGTCTGGGTGTCTATGTCCTCATTTGCAAATGCACATGAGAAAAATAGAGTTTTTTATTCGGAAGATACCAGACTAATAACTTCAACAATTGGGAATTGGACCGATGTCTCAATTGGGCTTCCAAATATGCCAAGTTCCGCAATTGAATATTTAGAGGGAAGTGATGATGTTCTTTTTCTTGGAAATGATGTGGGGGTATTTATTTTCGATAAATCAACTCAATCATGGAGTTGTTTTTCTGATGGAATGCCTTTTGCAATTGTTTCTGACCTTGAAGTTAACTACTGTGAACAAAAATTATATGTGTCAACTTTTGGCCGCGGGATTTGGGAAACCCCTTTACCTAATTATACAGAAAAAGTATGGATGGTGGATCAGGACGAAGAAATAGATAGACTGATTTTTTCAGCTTCAGATATTGTTGTGACAAATAACTCAGTTTTGACGATTGAAGCCAATGCAGAATTGCTGATGAACGTTGGCAAATCAATAACCGTTGAAAAAGGTTCCAAAATCATCATTGAGGGTGGAATAATTACAAATCAATGTGGGGAGTTTTGGAAAGGAATAATTCTAGAAGGGTCTGCCGGTTTGAGTCAATTAAATCCATTGAACAGAGGTACTCTGATAATGAATGGCGGAACTATTGAATATGCTAGAAATGCCGTTCAATTGGTTGGCGAACATCCAAGTGGCGGTTTAGATTGGACTAAGACGGGTGGAGTGGTTGGAATCGATGGAGCTACTTTCAGAAATAACTGGCGTTCATTTGAGTTCATGAGTTATGATATTGGGGGGAATAACCTTTCTAAAATCACAAATTCATTTTTCCTAACCGATATTAATTACCCTGACAAAGATCTTGGCCCATACGCACATGTAACAATGTATGATATTCAAGGCGTTGATTTCGAAAATAATTTATTTGACAACTTGGATTGGGAAGAATTTGACTTTGATAGGAGGGGTAGTGGTTTAGTCCTTTTGGACGCAAGTATGAGGGTGGGCCCTGTATGTGGGTTTTTTGACCCATTCTGTGATGACTTTAGTCGAAAAAATACATTTAACAATTTGTATGCCGGAGTTATTTCACTTGAAGGTACCTCCAACAGAAAAACGACCATCGACCAAAATAGTTTCTCAAACTGCATATATGGCGTTAGAATAGCAGGAACCAATACAAAATCAGATGTAACCCGAAACACGTTTCAAATATCGAATGCTGATGGATCAAGTGGAGATTCAGGTACGAGAATCTGGGATTTTGGAATTTATTCGGACGGTGTAAGCGGATCTAAATTTGAGGACAACGACTTTACTTCTTTTTCGAGTACTGGAGCTTTTTTAAGTACTGGAATATTTAAAAAAAATGGTGATGTATTAGGTAGTGAAGTCTTCCTTAATAGATTTACTGATTTGTCAATTGGTTTACAAACCAGTCAGAATAACTTAGGGCTAAAATATGATTGTAACGGATTTAATATTGGATCAAACTCTATTGTTGGACATCATCACAGTAGTGGATTAATCGCAAATCAAGGCAATTGTTTAAGTCCATTTCAATTTTCGAAAATGGCCAATAAGTGGACCGGAGTATGTGACGTTCTAAATAGCAAATACCAGCAATACAGAAATCCCGGTACGAATTTATTTGAGTATGACTCGTACGAGCTAGAAGGTTATATGCCTTCCACGTGCGCATTTGATTTAAGTACAGGAGAAAACTGTACAGGTCAAAACGAACCAATTGAACAATGCGAGACTAGTTTAGTAGCGACTCCAATTGAAACGGTAAAAGGAAAGTACTTTGTCTTAGCAGAACAAAAGTCCCTATTGGATAACCAAGTTGATGCGGGAGATTCGGACGCACTCCTTGATGTAATTACAAATGGCTCAGGAGGCCAAGTTAAGAATGAACTTCTTGCAGTGTCTCCATATCTCAGTGATAAAGTCCTGATTGAATATTTATGGTCAAATCCGTCAAATGGACATTTAAAGCAAGTTTATCTTGCCAATAGTCCGTTAAGTCAAAAAGTGTTTTTTTGGCTGGAATCAGACAATATTCCAAATGGGATCTTAAATCAGATTCAAAATGCACAGACAGGTGAAAGACCACTTGATCAAATCGAGAAAGAGATCAGTGTAGTTAATTTGAGTAAAAACATTGAATTGGCTAGGATGACTAGACGATTTTTAGATAGCGCATGGGTTGATAGTGTTTGGATAGATACAGCTGTTTTTTATCTTGAATTGGATGGGTCTTCTGAAGCATCTTGTGCATTAGTCCCTATTGAAATCAAAAGGAACCCTGTTAAAGCAGACCAACATTTAACTAGTATAAGGATAGAAGGAGAAGACATTAAAAAGTATGAGGTTCCAGGAGACAAGAAAGCAGAGAATATTTTAAGTTTTTGTGATTTTCATGAACTATTAATGCAGGTTAAACAAAGACCAGGAGGCTACTATAGTCTGACATACTCTGAGAAGAATGACCTTAATACAATCGCCCAAAAAGGTGACGTTGGGGTGCGCGCAAACGCTCAAGCAATCTTGGATTTCCTTAAAAATGATTTTCCATATTTAGGAGGAGAGGATATATTAGGCCCTGGCAAGTCATTAAACATTGACGTTCCTGATAAAGAAATTACAATTGAAAAAAAGGAAATAAGAACTAATCCAAATCCAACCTCAGGATTACTTAACATACTCTCAAATGTGGAACTTGAATCTGGGGAAATACGTATATATAGTATTGACGGGAGATTAGTGGATAAAATGAATATAATTGGCACTACAAAAACTATTGATCTTCAAAGTCAGCCAGAGGGCATGTATGTAGTGCAAATTTTAGAATATGGAGTAATTATTAAATATGATAAAATCATTATTAGAAAGTGAGAAGCGCATTAATTATAACGCTTGTTTTAGGAGGCTTCTTTTGTAACGCTCAGCAATTCTTTAATAACACGTACGATTGGGGTGCTATTGAGACTGGTGTTGGTATGGAAATGATTGACGATACTCTATACACGATTTCGTTAACAAATGATTTTGTAAAGCAAGAACTAATCTTGTCTAAATTTGATACAAATGGCAATAAAATAATTGATTTCACAATTATTGATTCGGTTAGTCTGGACCTCGGATATTTAGGGTTTTATTTAGATCATGAAAATAATATTATTGGATACGGAAATCTTTATGCAATAGATACTTCGAGAGCATTTACTTTTAAAATTAATAGGTCCGGCCAATTAGTATGGT
>JBLIOB010000032.1:0-22627 GCA_047639575.1 Parvicellaceae bacterium | reverse complement strand
TTGGTTACAAGTATTTGGAAACGTTTTGGTCCTATAAAATTAGTAAGCCGCATGCTTGGGAAACAGCCGTCAAAGAAAAATTAATCTCAAAGGAACTAATCAAAATAGAACGTTCATATAGAGATAAGGCTCGTCTGTACAATCTATGGTTTCAGGTGGAACAATTGAAAAAGAACAAAATCAGCGGTGCGTTTGCAGAATTGGGTGTGCACAAAGGAGAGACCGCAAAAGCGATACACCATATGGATCCAGACAGGTCATTTTACCTATTTGACACATTTGAAGGATTTAAGAAAGAGGACCTTGCCCTCGAAAACCAAACCGATGATCGATTTACGACAGACATGTTTGCGGATACTAGTATTGGCAAAGCTCAGCTTTACATTAAAGGAAATGATAACCTCCATTTCAAACCCGGTTTTTTTCCTGACACCTCTGCAGGTTTAGAATCTGAAACATTCGCTTTTGTGCATATTGATGCAGATTTATATGCCCCGACTATTGAAGCGTTAAAGTTTTTCTACCCCAGATTAAGCGCAGGTGGCGTGCTAATTGTGCATGATTACAATCATAATTGGGAGGGCATACCAAAAGCAATCAATGAATTTATCGGGACAATCCCCGAGTCAATCATAGAGCTTTCTGATTGGCAAGGAAGCGCCATGATTATCAAAAACTCTCCGTAAACAGAAGTGCTTAAAACACAATCGAATTGTTAATTTTATCAGACTATGAAGCATGTATTATTTCTAGTTGACCTTAACTTAATTACGATGTTGACAACAGCTTATTAAGATTAATGGAAGCACCCAGATCATATTCATCGATACTGAAGACATTATTACTAGTGCTACCTGAAGCTTTGTTGGTTTGCGTTTTTTTCTATATCCAACTACTGAATGTAAACCTTGATTTTTGGAATGATGAAATATATACGCTGAAGCATTTCACTTTTGTTCCGATACAGAATACCCTCACCGATTATCATGTCCCAAACAATCACATTTTATTCAATTTGATAAATAATCTGTATCTGAAATTAATTAATGTTGAATCGCTTCATGAATTAATGGATGCGCCATACAAACTCCGAATTGTTCCGCTTGTTTATTCCTTCCTAACAGTGGTATTTGTATATAAAATAGCCTTGAAAAATTTCAATCGATTTATTGGTTTATGTGCTTGCGCTATATTAATTACTACCGTCCCATATTTTAATTTTGCTTTGCAAATAAGAGGCTATGGAATCAGTACGTTACTGTTGGTGCTAATCGTTTATTTCTGTACTTCTTATTTAAAATCAGGCAAGAATTTTTACCTCATCTTAATTACATTGGCCTCAGCGTTGACCATTTATGCAATACCATCGAATGTTTATCCCATCCTGTGCATTTTAATGATCTACAGCGTCTATTCAATAATTTCCATCATAAAAAAAGTGAATTCAAAGAATCAATTCAAAATAAGATTGATTTTGATTGAAAGTCATTTTCGGGTGCTCATCGCAATATTACTTGGCATCCTCTTTTGTTTGGCGTTCTACTGGCCAATATTTACCGATGTTTTCATGAATGAATATGTTATAAGTGGCCCCTCTTTCGTGTTTTCGAAACTTGAATTTTATTTCTCTCATATAATTCAAGGCATGACATCTGGCAGATGGCTATTAGCTCTGTTGAGCCTGGTTGGATTAATCTTTGCTTTCAAAAAACAGATCACGCTTCGATCGCTTATTATTCTAATGGTCGTCATTTGTATAGCACCGATAATTTTAATCTACGTTAGAGGAGATAAAGCCCCGTTGCGAGTTTTGGTGGTTCTTGCCCCATTCTTTTCAATGCTTTTTGCGGTGGGTATTTATTCTTGTTGGAAGATCTTATTTAAACGCAAGTACATTTTTGACTATGTTTTGATTGGTATCGTTTCAGTTTATTCTTTGTTCACATTCAATTATGAAATTGCCCAAATTGATGCTCTTCTCTTGGCAGACATCAAAGAAGAAAAAAGATCTCAAAACTTGTATCATCAATATTATTCAGCGAACTATCAACCTTTAAAGGATCTAACTTATTTCAATGAAGTCTATGACCGAACTCTGCCGGTTTTGATCCACGGAGGTGAAGCCCATGGAGTTCCAAATTATCTGAACAAGTTTAACATTCCGTTTAGCCATAAATACTATCAATCAAATGCTTTGGATTCGCTATTGTTGGAGTATGACAGTATATATATAATTACCAATCATCCATATTCTTTCGAGACAATGATAGAATATGAGACGGTGTTATTGAGCAAAAACTTTAGCTATCATAATGCGCTCTTGCTTCGTAAAAAACAGTCATTCTATGCAATCGATTCACAGCTTAACTCTTTAAGTTCTATCTATGAAGATTCTATTGGCTATGTGTTCAATGTTTGCAATTCGACAGCTTATGAAAGTTTTATTAATAAGAACGATTGTTATATCGTTACTGATTCTAACCAACATAATCTAGGAGAGTTACTTCAATTCAAGATGAACAAGCCATATCTGTGCTATTTAGAAACATGCGATAGAAATTCATTGAACATCAAATCAATCGTGAAATATGGGAATTCGGCCATCAGCTCATTTGATTATCCAGATGTTAAAAGTTTCTGTATTGTAAGTAAAATAGAAGAAGATATGGCAACAGACACTGCATTTTACTATAACGACTATGAACAAATTCAAAGGAACATCAATGAAGGAAAACTTGTTGACTCAGCGTTTAAATTCTCTGGAACGTTTAGTCAGAAATTAGACTCAGAACATTTGTTTTCATCTCGCTATACTCACACTATGGACCGCTCCACCTCCAATTTGACGGTGGAAACTTCTTTCATTAGTAAGTTCAGCAAGGCCACTAAAGGTTTAATAATTTTAAGTGTAACTAGAGATAAGAAGCAATTAATTTGGGAGGCAAATAGAATCGAAGAGTTCTTTAACTCAAAAAATGAATGGCAAAAAATTATCTCAACATTTCTAATTAATGATACGCTCAAAGTAAATGATGTAATCGATATTTATATCTGGAATCCTGGAAAAGAGAATATTTGGATAGATGACCTAAAGATTAATCTCCCGAATCTGGCGTCAAAAAAATCGCTTTTCCCTCCAGAATAATTTCCATGTAAAACAGTTTCTCTTACTTTTACAAAAAAAAGCATGTACGTACAACGGAGATTCTCTTTCAAGGCTGTTTTAATTTGGACTAAAAAAGAATTACTCTTTTTCTTTATCATAGCAACAGTTTTCACAGCGCTCTATGAGCTGTTAGACTTAAAATGGATTCAAGTCCCTTTAGCACCCGTTGCTCTAATTGGCACTGCAGTAGCATTCCTCGTTGGTTTTCAAAATAACGCTGCCTATGACCGAATTTGGGAAGCTCGTAAAATTTGGGGAGGTATTGTAAACATATCACGAACGTTCACTATAACGGTAAGAGACAGTTTCTATTTACATCGGCCTGACCAGACAACAGATGTAAAAGAAGAAAAGGAAACATTGCAAACCATTACCAACAGACATATAGCATGGTTAACCGCACTTAGGTACGCAATGCGAGCAAAAAAAATATGGGAAGCTGATTATGGCAAGAAAAAAACGCCTAAGAATTATCATTATAATATACCAGAGATAATGACTGAGCTCGGTGATGAGCTAAAACCTTTATTGTCAGATAAGGAATATGCCTATGTAATGGCTAGCGACAATAAGCCAAATGCACTGATCGGACTACAGTCTAAACATTTAAGAAAGTTAACGGATGAGAAAAAAATCTGGGACTTCTCTCTTTTAAACATGCAAGGCATGCTTCAAGAAATGACTGCTTTACAAGGGAAATCCGAACGGATTAAAAACTTCCCGTATCCAAAGCAGTATGGAAGTATTGGATATCATTTCGTACACATTTTCATGTGGCTCTTACCGATGGCCCTTATCCCTTCTTTTGCCGAAATTGGAGCAGATATATTAGCCGTAGATCCGGATCCCGAAAACCTTAGCCTCTTAGCCAACACATATCCGTTTATTGGGAAATATTTTATTTGGGTCAACATCCCATTTACGGTAATTGTAATCTGGGTATTTAATACAATGTTAAGAATTGGTTTAGCTGGTGAAAATCCATTTGAAGGTTCTCCGAATGATGTCCCTATCTCTAATATCTCCAGAGGAATCACGAGAGATATTCTTCAAATTATTGACGAAGATCCAGAAAACATACCGGAGCCATTTGAGAACATTAATCACATTCAGATGTAGACACGGTTTCTGCTAGAACCGAGTGAATTGGAGTCTTTATTGAATTTATCGTTAAATTCAGGGTCCATTAACTAAATCAACAAAATGAAAAAATTATTAGTACTTGCTATAGCACTGACTGTAACAGTGTCTTTAAACGCACAAGATTGGTCTCCTGAATCTTATAAAGTTGGGACCGTTTATGAAGGACATATCATCATGAAAGACGGTAAAAAAGTTGCCGGATTTATTGAAGCCAACATCAGAACAAAAATGCAGTCAAAAATCACCTACTGGTCAGTAAAAGGTGATAAAGGAACGAAGGAAACATTGACAGTTAAAGAAATAACATCGTTTACTATTGCTGGAAAAACTTGGAAAGCAATCGCTTATTCAGGAGGGATTTCAAAAAAAGCGTTGAATTTCAATCTTCATGTAAAAGATGGAGCAATTGAGGAGTATGTTTATTACTCAAAGTACACCCCCTCGACTGATCCTAAGGTGAAATCAACACCTCCAGCATCTGATTATCAAGGAAGAAAATATGAGTCTAAAAACATCTATAAAAATGGAGATGTAATTCTAGCAGGCGATCAATTGGTAATAGGTTTTAAAAAGAAGATGCCGCTATTGGTTTCGGACAATTCCGATATGGTAACTAAAATTCAAGCCAAAGAGTCTGGATACAAAGTAACTAACAGGTCTAAAATAATTGAAGAATACAATAACTGGAAGTCTAGTAAATAAATTCACTCGAAGCCAGAAACGGTACTAATCGTAAATGGTAAAACAATATAAAGGGCCGGTGAAAACCAGCCCTTTTTTTTATGTTTAATCTTTCACAGAATAAGGGTCTAAAAACAACTGAGTTTGGCCCTAACACTATGCTTTTCACTTATTTATCCTCTCATCCTTAAAATAATGGTCGATTCTTTCATCTTTGCTTTGCTGAGTCTACTTTTTTGACTTTCTTTATCCTCTTAAATTGACTAGGATATACTTTTAATCATTTATTCATCTATGGAAGGCATGATCACCATCATGAATTCACATATTCAACAATTATCTTTTTGTAGACTCTACTCACTGAATTGTGGGCTAAAAAGTCTAGAGAATATTACGTTAGACAACTATTAATGAGCAAAGAATCAAGAGAGCCAATTGCGATTATTGGAATGGGATGTAGATATCCCGGAGAAGCTAATTCACCAGAGGAATTATGGGATTTAATCTGCAGCAAAACGGATGCCTTAGGGCCAATCCCTGCAGATCGTTGGGATGTTGACGCTTTATATGCTCCAGAATGGAGAAGAGCTGGAAAGATTAGTGTGAATCGTGGAGGTTTCATAAAAGAAATTGACAAGTTTGATGCTGGATTCTTTGGTATCTCACCCTTAGAGGCAAAAAGAATGGATCCACAACAAAGAATGTTGCTGGAGGTTTCCTATGAAGCAGTTCAAGATGCTGGCTTAAGCTTAAATGACTTAGACGACTCTAAAACTGCTGTTTACATTGGTATATCTGCTCATGATTATGGTGATTTACAAAATGCTCCTGAGGAAAGAGTAAATATTGGATCTCATACCAATGTTGGTTCAGCGCTTTGTATTAATGCCAACAGAATATCATATTCTTATAACTTAAAAGGACCTTCATTCGCTTTAGATACTGCTTGTTCATCTTCTCTGAATGCAGTACACATGGCTTGTCGTGCAATTTGGAATGGTGATGCAACTGCAGCTTTTGCCGGTGGTGTAAATTCAATATTAAAGCCTGAACCTCAGATGGGATTCAGTAAAGGTGGTTTCTTATCTCCTGACGGAACTTGTTTCTCTTTTGATGAAAGAGGAAACGGTTATATCAGAAGTGAAGGTGCTGGATTAATTTTCTTAAAACCTTTAGCTCAAGCAGAAGCTGATGGCGATAGTATTTATGGTGTAATTAGAGGTTCAGCGGTGAATCAAGATGGTGCTACAAAAGGTATCTCTGTGCCCAACCCACTAGCACAACAAGATTTATTAAAGGATGCATACATTGATGCTCAAGTTGATCCACACGCAGTACAATATGTCGAGGCGCATGGAACAGGAACATTCGTTGGTGATCCTATTGAAACAAATTCGATTGGTAAAATAATCGGGACAGATAGAGAAGATGAATGCTTTATTGGATCTATCAAGTCTAACATTGGACACCTTGAGCCAGCTTCAGGTGTTGCAGGAATTAGCAAGCTTCTTCTTGGGTTGAAGCATAGAACTATTCCACCTAACATTCACTTCAAAAACGGAAATAGAAATATTCCTTTTGATGAATTGAAATTAAAAGTACCTGTTGATGCTCATCCTTGGCCTTCGGCTTCTGGTGAAGAAGCGTTTGCAGGTGTGAATTCATTCGGGTTTGGTGGATCCAATGTTCACGTTGTATTACAAGGGCACAAACAAAATGGTCAAGCACCAAAGTCAAATGATAAAAAAGGACTTCAAGTTTGTAATCTTTCAACTAGAAACGCAGATGCGCTTCAAGAATTAACTCAATCATACGTTGATTGGTTAAAAGACAAAGACAACAAGGCTACGTTTAGCGATATCTGTTATTCAACTGCAGTAAGAAACTCATCTCATGATTTCAGACTATCCGTAGTTGCTGAATCTAAAGAAGAATTAGCCGAAAGCCTTCAAGTGTTCTTAAATGGTGAAACTTTAAGCGAAATTGCTGATGGAAGAGCCTTAGAAGAAAAAGATAAAATTGTATTTATATTCTCAGGTCAAGGACCTCAGTGGTTTGCCATGGGTAGACAATTGTTAGCTGACGAACCGTTGTTCAGAGAAAACATCGAGAAACTCGAAAAAATGCTTTCAGTTCATGCTGATTGGTCATTAATTGAAGAGTTATCAAGAGATGAAGAATCTTCTAGAATTAGTGAGACAAACATAGCGCAGCCAGCCATTTTTGCAATACAAATCGCATTGTATGAAATGTGGAAAGCAATGGGAGTTCATCCTAAAGCAGTTGTTGGTCATAGTATCGGTGAGGTTGCTGCAGGTTATGTTTCTGGAGCACTAACACTGGAACAAGCTGTGTTGTTAATCTTCAACAGATCTAGAGTTCAGTTTAAAGCTACAGATAAAGGTAAAATGCTAGCCGTAGGAATTTCTCATGAAGCTGCAAAAGAATTAATCAAAGGAAAAGAAGATAGAGTTTCTGTTGGTGCCGTTAACGGACCAGAGATGGTAGCTTTATCAGGAGATACTGATGTAATTGAAGAGATTGCTGCTGATTGTGATTCAAAAGATATCTTCCACAAACTTTTAGTGGTAAGAGTACCTTTCCATTCACATCACATGGAACCACTTAAAGAGGAGTTAATGTCTTCATTAGGTGAATTCAAAACCAAGGCGACAACTATTCCATTCTATTCTACTGTTAAAGGTGGAATTGTAAAAGGAGAAGATTTGAACCCAATGTACTGGTTCCAAAATGTAAGAGACGCTGTATTGTTTACTGATGCTATTGACGCACAGATTAAAGATGGTTTTGACACATTCATTGAATTAGGGCCACACCCAATTCACGCTATCGGAGTTCAGGATTTGTTGGAGATCAACAAGAAAAAAGGATACGTAACTGGATCTTTAAGAAGAAAAACTGAAGAAAAGAAAACATTCTTATCAAATGCTGCCGGTCTGCATGCATGGGGTGTAAATGTTGATTGGAAGGCATTTTATGGAGATGATAACAACTTCGTAAAACTTCCATCTTACCCATGGCAAAGAGATTCTTACTGGGTAGAGAGTGTTGAAGGAAAAAGAATGAGGTTAGGATCTGTTCAATACGGGCATCCGCATTTGAAAAGAAAAGCAGTTTCTGCAAGAGAGAGTAACAACATTCTTTGGGAAGTAGATTTAGATAAAAGAACTTACCCATACATTGAAGATCATAAAGTACAAGGGCCAATTGTATTCCCGGGTGCTGGACACGTAGATTTAATGATTGGTGCTGCCAAAGCATCTTTTGGTGAAAACTTCGGTTTTATTGAAGATGTAAACTTTGATAACGCTTTATTCTTACCAGATAATGGTGAGCCGCCACATATCCAAATTGATATTTCTCATGACAGTGGAGATTACTTCATCCACACAATGCCAAAAGGGAAAGATCAGCAATGGACTATGTGTTCAAATGGAAAGATTAACCACATCCAAGATAAGTTTGTGGCTAAACCAGTTGATTTAGAAGCAATCAAGAAAAGAATTACTATTCCTGTTGCCGTTAAGCCAATGCACGATGAGCTTTTAGAGAGTGGACTTTATTTAGGCCCAAGCTTTAGAGGAATCTCAAATCTTTGGAGATCTGATGGAAACTGGGAATCATTAAGTGAAATTGATGTGCACGAAAGTGTAAAATCAGAATTCTTCCAATTCAACATTCATCCAGGTGTATTAGATAGCTGTTTCCAAACAGTTTTCGGAATCTTCAATGAAAGAGAAGATCAGTCTAAGAAAATGGGAGTTTATGTACCTCGTCACATTGATAGAATCAAGTGGCACGGTGATGTAAATTCAACAAAATTATTTGTTCACGGTACATTAAGAGAGTGGACTGATGAATACGCAGTAGGTGAACTATGGATTTTCAATGCAGATGGTAGTTTAGTTGCGGAATTTCATGGATTCAAATCTCAGTACCTGAAAGGTTCTAGAGGTGAATCTGGAGGAGAAGCGGACAGATGGTTCTATGAGTATAACTGGAACATGAAGTCTCGTGCTGATCAAGAGTTATTGAGAAATCCGGGAGAGTATCTTCCGCATCCAGCTAGTATTAAAGCTGGTGTTCAAGAAACTATAGATGAAGTAAACGGAAGAACTGTTCAGAAAGAATATTATGACGATTACGAGCCAGAGCAATATGATTTAACCTTGGCTTATATCTGCGAGTCTTTGCAGGAAATGGGAATGTCGTTCAAGGCAGGAACTAAGCTTGATGTTGACCAGTTGTTCAAAGACTTTGAGGTAATTGAAGTCCAAAAACGTCTATTCTATCACATGTTCAAGCTAATCCAAATAGGAGGAATCCTTAAAGGGTCTGGTTCAAGTTATGAAGTGGTTAAAACACCAGACTTCAAAGATTTGAGAGCTTGGATGGATAATCTGAATGGAAGATATCCTCAATTCCACCACGAGTCTACTTTATTAGGTAGATGTGGACCTGAAATTCAGGGTGTATTACAAGGAACTGTTGATCCAATTCAATTAATCTTCCCAGAAGATAAGTGGGATGCTATTGTTCAATATTACGTTGAAGGATTCGCATTTAAGAAATACAACGATATAGCTGGACGATCAATTGCAGAATTGATTAAGAACATTCCCGCAGATCAAACAATCAGAGTATTAGAGATTGGTGCAGGTACTGGAGGTATGACACAAGCTATCCTTCCAATGTTACCAGCTGATCGAACTGAGTATGTCTTTACAGATTTATCTCACATGTTCATGATCAAGGCGCAGCAACGATTTGCGAAGTATCCATTTGTTCAATACAAGATTATGGATATCGAACAAGACCCTGAAGATCAAGGTATTGATTTGAATTCATTTGATTTAATTATCGCATCTGATGTTATTCACGCTACCAGAGACTTAAGTGTTTCTTTAGGAAATGCTAGAAAACTATTGGCTTCCGAAGGTGTGTTAATGATGTTAGAAGTAACTAACTCGCCAGTTTATCTTGATTTCATATTTGGTATGACAGAAGGATGGTGGTTATATGAAGATTTCAGAACTGACCATGCAACTATGCCTCCTGAAATGTGGGAGAAAGTGCTGACAGACAATGGGTATAACAACACGGCTTACTTTAGTGATATTCCTGATAACTCAATCTCGTGTCAATCAGTTATCATGGCGAGAGCTGAGAAAATTGACTTTACTGATAAGATCGTTGTAAACGAAACAAAGACTGCTGTTGCAGATTATCTTGTTTTCGGAGATCATAAAGGAGTTACAGATAAATTATCAGCTCAATTAGGAGACCTAAATAAGACTTGTATCAACGTAACAATTGGTTCTGAATTCAAACAAATTTCTGATACTGAGTTTGAAGTTGGTGCTATGTCGCAAGAAGATTGTGATAAAGTAATTGACCTTGTGAATTCAGGAGGTAAACTTGAAGGTATCGTATTTGGCTGGGGAATTGATTTAGTAAGTAATGAAGAGCTAACCGCTGAAGCTATTGAACAAGCAGAAGGTTTAGGAAGTATCATGCTGATGAACATCATGAGAAAACTAAACAGCTCTTCTTATAAAGTAAATCCAAGTATTTGGGTTGTTTTAAGCGGATCACAAACAGTTGCTGGATCACCAGAATTTTTAAGTCTTGGTCAAGAAGGACTAAGAGGTGTTGCAAGAGTTATCGTGAATGAGTTTCCGAATTATCCTACTACTGTAGTAGACTTAAGCTCGCCAGTTCAAGATGTTGAAATCGAAGTATTGGTAGATGAAATGTTTGCTGGTGATAAAACGGATGAGATCGCATTTAGAGGACGAAGAAGATATATCAACAAATTAGAAAGACTTTCAATGGACAACATAGCGAAACAAGCTATGAAATCTGTTCCTGCTGAAGGTTCTGCATACACAGGTACGATTGAAGAGTACGGAGTACTTGATAATGTTGTGCTAAGAGAAAGCGCCAGAAGAACTCCTGAGGCTGATCAAGTAGAGATTCAAATTAAAGCATCTGCTCTAAACTTTAGAGACATTATGATTGCTATGGGTCTTTTATCTGATGATGCTGTAAACGGTGGGCTATTCGGTAAAACATTCGGATTAGAGTGTGCCGGTATAATTACTAAAGTCGGAACTGATGTAACTAACGTTAAAGTTGGTGACGAAGTGATGGCAACTGCCCCTTCTTGTTTAGGTGGATTTGCATATGCGTACGGAGTACATTGTGTGAAGAAACCAGCTAACATTAACTGGCATGAAGCAGCAAGTTTACCTGTAGTATATACCACAGCTTACTTTTCATTAATACATCACTGTAGATTAGAAGCTGGTGAGACAGTATTGATTCATGCAGCAGCAGGTGGTGTAGGTATCGCAGCTATAAATATTGCAAATGCAGTAGGAGCTGAAATTTATGCAACTGTTAGTACACAAGTAAAAAGAGATTACATTATCAGTTTAGGTGTTAAACCTGAAAACATCATGAACTCCAGAACATTAGATTTTGCTGATGAAATCATGGAGAAGACAAATGGTGTGGGTGTTGATGTGGTCTTAAATTCACTTTCGGGTGAAGCGATCTTTAAATCAGTTAGATGTTTATCTGCCTATGGTAGATTCATTGAAATTGGTAAAACTGATATTTACAGAAACTCTAAACTTGGACTTCAACCATTTGGTAACAACTTAACCTACTTCGGTGTGGATGTTGACAGATTGTTCGAGCAAAAGAAAGGTTTTGGAGGTAAATTATTCCAAGAATCAATTGATTACTTTGTTGAAAATAAATTTGCACCACATCCAGTAACGGTCTTCCCAATAGGTAAACTAGCGGATGCATTCCAATTCATGGGTGGAGCAAGACACATTGGTAAAGTAATTGTATCAATGGAAGGCGAAGTAGATGTTGCTCCAGCAACTGAAATTAAATTTAAAGCAGACGGAACTTACCTATTAACAGGTGGTGCTTCTGGGTTTGGATTGTCAGTGGCTCAATGGATGACGACTAAAGGTGCTAGAAACTTGGTGTTGATGAGTAGAAGTGGTGTTAAAACTGACTTTGAAAGAGACATCGTGAAGAGCATGGAAGCTGATGGCGTAAACGTTATGATTGCTAAAGGGAGTGTAAACGACCAAGCAGACGTTGACAGAATCTTTAAAGAGGTGGCTGAGACAATGCCTCCGATTAAAGGAATTCAGCACGCAGCAATGGTCTTAGATGATGTGTCTATTCCTGAGATTGATTATGATAAATACATGAAAGTGTTTAATCCAAAGGCCGTAGGTTGTTGGATGTTACACGAGGCAACCAAAGACATGGAACTGGATCATTTCCTATCCTATTCTTCTATCTCTGCCATTTACGGTAACCCTGGTCAAGTGAGTTATGTAGGTGCTAATAGTTTCTTAGACAACTTCTCTCATTGGAGAAGAGCTCAAGGATTACCTGCTACAACTGTAAATTGGGGTGTAATTGGTGATGTTGGATTCGTAGCAAGAAATGTTGAAGAAAATGGAGTTGTTATTGACCTTCTTTATAAACAAGGTTGGAAAACGTTCTCTATAGATCAAGCATGTTGGATCTTAGAACAAATGTTATTGAACAATCCTATTCAAAGAGTTGGAACAGATTCTGATTGGGAGACAATTGGTGGATTCTATCCTCATACAGCGAAGTCAAGTCGTTTTGCTCACTTAGTAACAGAAGGTGATTTGAATGCAGGTTCTGGTGCAGGTTCTGGAGATGGCGCTTTAAAAGCGACATTGTTAGAGTCTAAACCTGAAGAGCAAACTGAAATCTTCTTGGATCAGTTAAAAGATACTTTTGCGAGAGTACTAGGTACAACTTCTGAAAAAGTAGACACAGCTGAACCCGTTACTAAATATGGTCTTGATTCGTTGATGGCCAATCAAATTAGAAACTGGGTTCAATCTAATGTAAGTATTGATTACTCCATGATGAAAATCATGAGAGGACCTACTATGGAAGAGATGACGGAACAGATTCTCGATGAATTGAACGGAGCAGGTGGAGCTGGACTAGCAGAAGGCGAAGCTAAATCTGAACTTGATAAATGGGTGATTCGATACAAGAAAGTTGACAACCCAAGATTAAGATTATTCTGTCTTCCTTACTTTGCTGGTGGAGCATCTATCTTCTCAACATGGCATGAGTTCTTGCCAGATGATATTGAGGTGTGTGCAATCCAGTTCCCAGGTAGAGAAGAACGAGGTGATGAAAGAGCATTTGACGATGTTGCTGCATTAGTAGCTAAAATGGCCGAAGTAATGGAGCCATTATTAACTACTCCATGCGCCTTCTACGCACACAGTTCAGGAGCAGGTGTAGCTTTAGAATTATCTAGACACTTAAACAGAGAACTAGACGTTCAGCCAACCAAGTTTATGGTAGGTGGATGGAGAGCGCCTCACTTAGTGAGTCCGTTTAAATTCTTAGAAGCAATTGCTGACGATGAAGTATACAAGGAAAAGAATATTCCTAATATCAAAAATCACTTAAGATCATTAGAGATTCCAGATGCGGTAATCGACAATGATGCAGTGTTTAATGAAATGCTTCCTGCATTAAGAGCAGATATCTTATTAGGTAAGAAATACAAATACATCAAAGATGAACCATTGAATTGCCCATTAACGGCTTTCGCTGGAGCAGATGATAAAGTATTTACACCGGATCAAGTTCAAGGATGGGATCAACATACGAACTCTGACTTTAAATTTAAAGTTGTTCCTGGTGGACACTTGTTCTGTAGAGATAATAAAGAAGAACTACTTGAAGTAGTAACTCAAGAACTGACTGAAGAAGTGGCCGTATAGGTCGCTTCTTAATTTTTTAGAACGCGGTGATGATTCAGGAACTGAATCTAAACGAAGTACATATTTGGAAAGTTGTTATCGATGATCCAATTGTTTTAAAAGATTGTAAGGCAGTACTCACGGAAGCAGAATTAAAAAGAGCTGACTTCTTCAAATTCGAAGACGGAAAAAATCAATATATAGTTAGTCAAGGAATACAACGTATTCTCTTGGCTTCCTATTTAAATCTTCCGACAAGCGAAGTTAAAATTGGCCGACATTCCAAAGGGAAACCATATTCGCTTAACGATTCCTCCTTATATTTTAACACTTCTAACTCTGGTGGGCTTTGCGTATTCGGCTTTTCAAGAGATGGTGAAGTTGGAATTGATCTTGAGAAATTTAGGGAAGTCGATGAACTAGAGGACTTAATAGCTCGCAATTTTACTATTGCTGAAATCGATTTTATTAAAAAGAAACCTGAAGAGGAGCTTACCCGATTCTTTCGGTTCTGGACCATAAAAGAAGGCTATTTAAAAGCAATTGGCGAAGGAATGCGATTAACTCCGGATAATTTAGAATTTCGAATAGACAGGAATAAAGTCACCCTGATTTCAAAAAGAGGTATCTTTGAATATGATGATTGGACTCTAACGGAATTCACTCCTTGTGAAGGCTTTACAGGAACAATAGTATACGAAAATGAGAAATCTACCATTACCCAACAATGGTATAAAGAGCTCACATACAACTAAGAAACAATGGCGGACCAATGCACTAGAACATTCGATTTACTTGCGTTATACAATACAAAGTATAAAGGAAAAGAAATCGCTTTAGCAGGGAAAGAAAATCGAAAATGGGTTCATTACACTTCGGAAGACTATGTTTCAAAATCCTTCCAAATGAGCTATGGACTCTTAGCTTTGGGCTTAAAAAAAGGAGATAAAGTTGCTGTAATCACCAACAACAGGCCCGAATGGAACTTCATTGATATGGGCCTTGCCCAGGCAGGAATAATTCATGTTCCTCTTTTTACCAACTTATCTGCTCAGGGATATTCTGACATATTTAATCATGCAGAAGTGAAAGCTGTTTTCGTTGGAAATAAAGTTTTACATCAAACAACTCAATCTGTAATGGACGTTTCCAAAACCGTTGAGAATGTTTTTACATTCGATGAAGTTGAAGGAGCTAGAAACTGGAAAGAAGTTTTGGAACTTGGAAAAGCCACCGAAGTAACTCACAAAAAGACAGTTGCCAAAAATATGAACGACACGGTCGCCACTGATCCCGTGACCTTGATATACACTTCTGGAACAACCGGAAATTCAAAAGGGGTACTGTTGTCTCACCAGAACTTAGTGACCAATGCTATTGCTTGTTCTAATGTATTTAACCTTCAACCGGACCAACGTTATTTAAGTATCCTTCCTATTTGCCATGTTGGAGAACGGATGGCCAACTACCAAACTCAATATGCGGGATGTGCTATATATTACTCTGAGAACTTAGCTACCATTGCAAATGATCTAGCAGACGTTAAGCCACATGGTTTTGGAGCCGTTCCAAGGATTTTAGAGCGTGTTTTTGACAAGATCATGTCTAAGGGTCATAAATTGACGGGAATTAAAAAGAAGCTCTTCTTTTGGTCTTTAAATCTTGGCTTACGTTATGACATTAATAACGGAGCTTGGTACAAATTTCAACTGGCAATTGCCCGAAAATTGGTGTTTAGCAAATGGAGAGAAGCGATGGGTTCTAACGTAGTTTCTATTGGCGTTGGCGGAGCGGCCCTTCAACCAAGATTGGAAAGAGTCTTTTGGGCAGCTGGAATCAAGCTTTTAAACATGTACGGCCTTACCGAAACATCTCCCGTAATTACCATTAACAGGCAAGATGGTCCTAAATTAAAAATAGGAACGGTTGGCGCGCTTATCCAGAATGTAGAAGTTAAAATTGCCGAAGACGGTGAAATTCTTTGCAAAGGACCCAACGTAATGCTTGGTTATTATAAAGACGAGGAAGCTACTGCAGCAACGTTCTCTAATGGTTGGTTTAAAACAGGAGATATCGGAGTTTACGAGGATGGATTTCTTCGAATCACGGATAGAAAGAAGGAGATCTTTAAGCTCTCCAATGGAAAGTATGTTTCTCCACAAGCCATTGAAAACATCTATAAAGAATCCGTTTATGTGGATCAACTAATGGTGATTGGTGAAGGTGAGAAATTCACTAGTGCATTAATCTCCCCTAATTTCGAAGCATTGAAAGATTGGTGCGCTGGCAATGGGGTTGAAGCCAAATCAGAAGAAGATATTATTGCTGATCCAAAGGTGAATCAGTTATTCCAAGGAATTGCCAAAGAACTAAATCCAAGAGTGGGCAAAGACGAACAAGTAAAAAGATTCAGGTTAGTAAAAGAGGAATGGACCCCGCTAACAGGTGAACTATCCCCTACTCTAAAACTTAAAAGAAGGGTGCTTTTAGAAAAATACGCCTCCACTATCGAAGAGATTTTTGGAGCTAAATTCGAAGGAGCCAAAAGCGAGTAAAACTGGTTAGCCTTTTAAGTTAGAAGGATATTTACGCTTCAGTTTTGGCGCATAGAAAAAGTGCTTCAAGTAAATGACTGGGTCTGGTCCGTCTACATTGTAGAATTCCTCCAATGTCTTATTAAATTCTCTTCTTTCCAGTGCTGAGTTGGCTTTAATCTCCTCGGTAATATCAACAAACTCAATTTCAACATCCCTTTTCGGAAGCAGGAATATAAAGTTGGCAAACAAGTAAAACAATCCCTTAGCAACACACCATAAAAACTTAGGCCGCTCACCGTACCAGGCTACAGACCACATGCTGCCCCACAACCCTTTAATTCTTACTCCGAGCACCATCACATCGTCTGGTAAATTCTTCGCCAAATAGTGCACGGATTGCTTATTTCTAACTAGCTCTAGACTCGTACTTTTAATTCCACCTGCTGGGTAAATTATTACGCTCCTTTTATGTGAAAATGCGTCTTTTACACCAGCTTCAATTTTCTTCAATACGTCTGGATCTCTCTTTCCATATTTCAAATCACTAACCGCAACTGCGTTTTGCTTCTTCATGAAATAAGAAATAATGGGAGTTTTTGCAAAACGTTCTGATACTACTGGTACAAAGTCACAATGTTGTCTGACAATAGCCGCCATTAATTGCGGATCAATATGAGCTGGATGATTGGGTAAAATGAGCTTGGCTCCTTCAATTTTTAGAAGATCAATCCCTTTGAGCTTAACCCGATATCTTCGAGTTAACAACCAATAAAAAAAGTGAGCTACGCCTTTCATGCTTTTCTAATTCTTCAATCTAAAACTCCATTCGGTATTTTCTTAAAGTTTAGATGCCTGCAAGATACTGTTTTGGACCATTTACTTGGCAGAAAACATTCTATGAAACTTCTTTAGATGCGAACACCAATTTCCCAAACCATTCGACTTAAATCATGGTGGGATGGCTTAATTCATAATTGAGTTTTTATCAAATTCTAACCCCTATTACGCACACATCATCAATTTGCTCAAGGTCCCCTCGCCAAGACTCAAACGCCTCATCTAAAAGGGTCTTCTGCTTTTCCATCGATTCCTCTTGAATTGATAAAAGCAACTTTCTAAAATTTGAAGGCTTTAATTTCTTTCCTTTTTCACCACCGAACTGATCAACAAATCCATCTGAAAAAATGTAAATCGTGTCTCCTTTACTCAGGTCAATTGAATGTGTTGTGAAAGGTTCTGGATCAGTGTATTTACCAATGGGTTGCTTATTTGCTTTTGTTTCTAAAATCTCACCATCACGGATTATCCATAGGGGATTATTTGCACCGGTATACTCTAACTTCATTCCTTCTAAGGAACATAATGCTATGTCCATACCATCTTTAACTTCCTCATCCGATTTATCGAATTCTTCGATTACCAATTCACGGGTCTTGTCAAGGATCTGTCCAAGTTCCGTCAATCCGTACTCTCTTACTGAACGGTTGAGTGAATTATTACATACAACACTTACCATTGCTCCTGGCACTCCATGCCCCGTACAATCTGCTGCAGCAAATAAAACTTTTGAGTCTGATACTTTTTCAAGCCAGTAAAAATCACCCGCAACAACATCTTTTGGCAAGTAAAGAATAAATGCATCTTTAAGGTATTCTTTAACTAATCTTGGTGGAGCGAGAATGGCGCTTTGAATTCGTTTTGCGTACGCAATACTGTCCGTTATTTCTTTATGCGCTTCTTCTATCTTGTCTTTCTGAAGTTGAATTTTCGTAGTCGCATTTATAACTTTAGTTTCCAGCTCTTTTTGTCTCTTCCGTAATTGGCCGGTTCTCCATTTAAAAATGAGATAGATTATTATAACTAACAATGCCACATACAATGTCCTAGCCCACCAAGTGCTCCACCAAGGTGCTGTTATTTCAAATGAAAAACTAAAAGGTTCGGTCCAACTTCCATTTTTACCCGCAGCCCTGACTTGAAAATCGAAAACTCCAAAGGGTAAGTTTCTGTAATCAGCTATGTTATTGCCTGTTGGTTTGCTCCATTTGGAATCTAAACCTATTATTCGATATTGATATTGCACAAATTCGGGCGCATCTATATCAATGGACGAATAATGAAATGTAAGATGGTTATGATTGTATGGAAGGACCAAATTAAGTGGACTATTTTCAAACGGAGTTACGCTGTCGTATTGAAGTTCGCCAAGACTATCTAATCGATCGAAATACGAAATATAGTTTTCATTAATCTGCAAATCTCTTAGCCTGGGCTTTCTAACCTTTTGACCTCTTACAAGCCCTGAAATATCAGCAGAAGATTTTAAAAGACCCGCCTCCGTTGCCCAAGTCACTTCCCCCTTGGAGTCAACCACGGAAGGAGCGGAAAATAGCTTTGTTCGCAATCCGTCACGCTTATCGAAATTTACTAACGAATATAAACTATCGGGGTAATGCTTTAAAAAAGTAAGTCCCTCGCTCCCAGATGTAATCCAGAACTCATTCTTTTTCGGGTTAACAAATCCCACAACATCATTAATTCCAGGGATATTATCCTCCGTGAATATCGTGAAGTTCTTTCCGTCAAATTTTACAAGTTCTTGACTTCCAAGAATCCATAAATCCCCAGCAAGATCAACTTTAAGATTATATATATTTTCTGTTGGAAGGCCTTCCTTGCAGGTGAATCTTGTTATTTCTCCGTTCTCAAGTTTCAACAACCCCGCCCCATCAGTTCCGAACCAAAGCACACCGTTATGATCTTCAACAATAGCAGGAACAGAAGAGCTTCCAAGACCTTGATTAATCCCAAAATGAGTTACATTCTCACCATCGTACATGCAAAGCCCATGGTAAATCGACCCGAACCAAACTCTACCTTTTGAGTCAGGGTAGACAGTGATCACAAAACTCAAATCTATCAAATGATTCGTGTGGAAATTTAGAAGTGATTTTCCATCATACATGCTTACTCCGTCCCATGTTGAAATCCAAGTGTTTCCCTTCGAACTTTGAAAAACACTACTACAATTTTCCGATGGAAGACCTTGTTCCTTTCCGATTTTATAAGTGATACTGTCTGATACTATTAATAATCCCTGTTGAGAACCAACCAACAAATTGCCGTCTGCATCATGCGCTAAACCTCTAATTTCACCATTGCCAAGACCGTTTTGATATCCCCGGTAATTAAACGTATTCGGCTTCATTTGGATAATCCCTCCTGTCTGAACCATCCACAGATTGCCATTTCTAGTTAACTCCAGATCATAAATTACTTTCTCTAGTATACCTTCATTCTGACCAAAATGCTGAAAATGTTTTCCGTCATATGCAATTAATCCTCTACTAGCAATCCACATTTTACCATTTTCTTCAATCTCGATATCATAAATAACATCATTCGTCAGTCCATTTTCTGAATTGAAATTCACACATTCAGTTTCATTATATTTGAATAGTCCCAATTTGAAGGTTCCAAACCACAAATCGCCAGATGAATCTTCCGCCACGGAGGTAAAATGATTTCCGAGTATTTCTTCATCAAATGCCAGCCTTTCAATTCCATTGTCATCCATTCTAGTAATTCCACTGCTGGTCGTAAACCACATGGTTCCTTCATGATCCTCTAGAATATCTGAAATCATTAGATGACTAAATCCTTCGTCAATCCCATAATTCGTGAATGTTTTCCCGTCATACTTCGTTGCTCCTCCCTTTTTTGACCCTATCCAGATATTTTGCTTGCTATCTTCATATAGAACTAATAAATGGTCCATCGGAAGACCATCATCAACGCTTAATCTATAAAATTGGTGGCCATCATATTTATAAAGCCCTTCAAAAGTAGCCAGCCAAATATTGCCCTTAGAATCGCATAATATGTCAGTGATATTATTTAACTCAAAACCTTCTATATCAGTAATATGGATGAAAGAGGATCCGTCATATTTTGACAATCCTCCATGCCAATTCCCGATCCATAAATTACCCTCTAAATCTTCTTTTACAACATTGCAATAATTACTTGACAAGCCTTCATCTGTTCGATATTGACGCATATTGGTAATAAAATCTTCTTTGAAATAACCAGGTTTAGCTGGAATCGCCTCTGGAATAGTTGCCCTAATAAGATTTGGTTCGACAGGAATCGGAACTCCAGTAATAACGGAGTCCCCATTAGCGTTTAGAAATTCAAACACCTTGTATTTTTGAGCGAGGTTTACTTGAATAATTGGCTTTGAAATTGGTTCGAGCGCTAATTTTATATTTTTCGCTTCGTACAACAACTCTGGTGCAGCAAGAAGCGTAATTTCTGAAGTTAATATGCTGTCAAGCGAGTATACCGAACCTTCAAATGACTGGGCTCCTTGATAGGATACGGTATCACCCAATTCTGAAACAAGAGGAATGAGTGTATCGCCCCATGTTTGATTAATTGAATAACCAGCTGTAAGGTTAAGTGGAACTATTTGGGGTTGCGCATAAGTGGGTACGTTGGTTGTATCTTCGTCAGGCGAATCAGAGTTACATGCCAACATAAAAACTAAGAGGATAATCCCAAGTTTACTTTTAATTCCAGAATAATGCATCATCCTAATTTTCAATTGTGCAAGTTAAGTATATCTTAAGGTTTGATACATTGATGCGACCCTATTAATTCGCTCGATTAGCTGAAAAGAATTAGACAAAATCCTCCTCACTCCTAAAAATATCCCTTACCCCTTCGTTATAAGCTGCAATAGACCTTGCTTTTTTAATCTTCTTCAATCCTTTCTTTGGCTCCGAGAAAGAGGTTGCAAAATACTCCCAGTAGTGGTGCATCTTAGTTAAAACATGACTTGCTCCAGAAAGCGAGTTTCCATACTCATGGAACAAGGTATCGTGAAATTTGCTGAAAATTTCTAATCGGTTTTCAGGGTATATGGTCGTATCCGCTTTAATCATAGAAGGAAGAAATGGATCTGATATGAGCCCCCTACCGATCATCCAATGATCAATATCTGGAAAGCGCTTCGTCATTTCTCGATATCCTTCAACAGAAGTAATGTCACCATTGTAGTAGATTTTATGTCTTGTGCTTTCCGTACACTTTTCGAATGCATCTAAATCAACTCCGCCCTTATAGAGCTGTTTGCCATTACGCGCATGAATGGCAATATTCTTAATCGGATATTGATCTAAAACAGGAAAAACATCTAAAATCTCTTCATTGTTTTCGTACCCCATTCTCATTTTCATAGAAACAATGATGTCCGTTTCGTTATGAACTCTTTTCAGGATTGCATCAATCCTTTTTGGGTCGTTTATTAATCCTGAACCCATGCACCTATTAACCACCATAGGATAAGGGCAGCCTAAGTTCCAGTTCAGTTCTTTATACCCGAATTGCTCAATGAATTTTACTACGAAAATGAATTCATCAGCATCATTGGTCATGATCTGAGGAATTACAGTTAGGGTATCGTTATTTTTAGGAAGGATGTCTCTTTCGTAGGCTGGCTTTATAATCAACTTTCCATTCAGCCTAATATAAGGAGCGAAAAAGGTATCGATCCCTCCAAAATATTGGTGGAAAGTATTTCTAAACCGAAAATCGGTAAATCCTTGAAGCGGGGATGACAAAAGGGTCGGCATTTATAAATGCGAAAATAGTTAAACCTCTGCTAATTCATCAATTTTCACAATGCTTGTTAAAAAGCACCATAATTCGGTTCAGCGGTAGCAGCACATTCACCTATTAGCGTACATTTAATCATCAAGAAACATGAGTGATATTGTACTTAAAATAGAGGGACTATCTAAGAACTACAAAAATGTTCAGGCATTAAAAGGGCTCTCTATTACCGTAGAAGCTGGGATGGTATTTGGCATATTAGGGCCAAACGGTAGTGGTAAAACTACAACACTTGGCATTTTATTAGGGGTATTAAATGCGTCAAGCGGTAGTTATTCTTGGTTCGACAATGGCTCCAAAGATGCTAATCGAAAACGAATTGGTGCACTCTTAGAAACGCCTAACTTTTACCCTTATCTAAGTGCTGTTAAAAACCTGAGAATTGTAGCCCAAATTAAAAAGCTAGACAACGTTGATCAGCGCATAGACAATGTTTTAAGCAGCGTTAATCTATTGGAGCGGAAGGATTCAGCCTTCAAAACCTTTTCTCTCGGAATGAAGCAGCGTTTAGCAATAGCTTCAGCTCTATTGAATGATCCTGAGGTATTGGTCCTAGATGAGCCTACAAATGGATTAGATCCACAAGGAATTGCAGAAATCAGACAGTT
>JBLIOB010000031.1:0-23372 GCA_047639575.1 Parvicellaceae bacterium | reverse complement strand
ATATGAAGATAATGCAAGTTCCACTTTTGAAGTGTCATTATCAGTTATCACAAGTTCGAACGTACTTGTTGATTCTTCATTAACAATATTAAATTTCTCGCAATTTGAAAACGAGTCATCGGCTATTAAGATTAGAACGTCTAATTTTCCTTGAATCTCTTTTTGCATATCAGCAACTTCACCTTCAGACAGCGCATCATAAGAACCGATCCAAAATTTAGTTTGATATGACATCCCTGCTTCTGATGAACAGGAAGCTAAAATTAGAATGATCGAAAGAGCTATTAATATATGTCTCATTTAAAATACTGGGTTTCCGTACAAATCATAAAAATCGGCTTTCTCAATTTTTATCGCTGCAAATTTACCAATTTCTAGATGGTGTTCATTACTATTTATCAACACTTCATTATCAACTTCTGGAGAATCAAACTCCGTCCGACCAATATAATGACCTCCCTCTTTACGATCTATTAGTACTTTGTAAGTATTACCGACCATACTTTGGTTTATTTCGTAAGATATTCCTGACTGTAAGTCCATGATCTCCTCAGCTCTAGCTGCTTTAACTTCAGCCGGGACATTATCATCTAAAAGGTAAGCATGCGTGTTTTCTTCATGTGAATAAGTAAAGCAACCCAATCTTTCAAATTGGCATTCTTCTACCCAATCCTTCATTTCTTTGAAATGATCTTCTGTCTCTCCAGGATATCCAGCTATCAATGTTGTTCGAACGGCTATATTAGGAACTCGCTCTCTAATCTCTCGAAGTAGGCTTGTCGTTTTCTCACTTGTGATTCCTCTTCTCATAGACTTCAACATTTCTGTTGACCCATGCTGAAGTGGCATATCCAAATAATTACATATGTTATCATTGGCCGCCATGACATCCAAAACATCCATTGGAAATCCTGAAGGGTAAGCATAATGTAATCTGATCCATTCTAATCCTTCAATATCTGATAGTTGCTCTAATAATTCAGCTAGGTTACGTTTTTTGTAGATATCTAAACCGTAATAAGTAAGATCTTGAGCAATTAAGATCAATTCTTTGGTACCATTTGCAGCTAATGATTTAGCTGACGAAACAAGTTGTTCAATTGGAGTAGACTTATGCTTCCCTCGCATAAGTGGAATAGCACAAAAAGAACAAGGGCGATCGCAACCTTCTGCAATTTTAAAATAAGCGTAGTGATTAGGAGTGGTTAACAGGCGCTCTCCAACTAATTCTTTTTTATAATCTGCCTTTAATGTTTTCAATAATTTGGGCAATTCCCTTGTTCCAAAAAACGAATCTACTTCCGGAATTTCTTTTTGAAGCTCTTCTCCGTACCGTTGTGATAAACAACCTGTGACATATAATTTACTGAGCTTACCTTCTTTTTTAGCCGCTGCGTATTCTACGATCGCATTTACAGATTCCTCTTTGGCGCTATCTATAAATCCGCAGGTATTGATAATAACAATTTCAGAATCGAGCATAGCTGATTCATGCTCAACTTCAAAATTGTTGGCTTTTAACTGAGCCATCATGACTTCAGAATCAAAGATGTTCTTGGAACATCCGAGCGTAACAACGTTTACCTTGTTTTTCTTAAGTGTTCTGACTTTCATTAATTAAACAATGAATCCACGAATTCGTGGCGATTAAATATTTGAAGATGATCTATCCCTTCTCCTACACCGATGTATTTAACCGGAATTTTAAATTGATCGGAAATTCCAATTACAACACCGCCCTTAGCAGTACCATCTAATTTGGTAAGCGTTAACGAAGAAACTTCTGTAGCTTTTGTAAACTGAGTTGCTTGTTCAATAGCATTCTGACCAGTAGAACCATCCAATACCAACATAACTTCATGAGGAGCATTTGGAAGCACCTTTTTCATCACGTTTTTAATCTTGGTCAACTCATTCATTAAGTTCACTTTATTATGTAATCTTCCAGCAGTATCAATAATCACAACATCAACGTTAGCAGCCTTGGCCGATTGACATGTATCAAATGCAACAGAGGCAGGATCTGCACCCATACCTTGCTGAATAATAGGTACATCAACACGTTCTGCCCATATTTTCAACTGTTCAACTGCAGCTGCTCTAAACGTATCAGATGCTCCAAGCATAACCGTTTTACCAGCACTTTTAAATTGATGAGCTAATTTTCCGATAGTTGTGGTTTTACCCACTCCATTTACACCTACAACCATAATGACATATGGTCCGTCCACTTCGGGAATTGAAAAACTGTCTTGCTCTGTTCCTGAATTATTCTCTTCTAATAATTCTACAATCTCTTCTTTAAGAATTCTGTTGAGCTCTGAAGTTCCTACGTATTTGTCATTTGCTACACGTGCTTCAATTCGTTCGATGATTTTTAAAGTTGTTTGAACCCCAACATCGGATGATACTAAAACCTCTTCTAAGTTATCTAAAACCTCATCGTCAACTTTAGATTTACCGGCAACAGAGCGGGAAAGTTTCTGAATAAAACTATCCTTCGTTTTTTCCAGACCCTTATCTAAAGTTTCCTTTTTTTCCTTTGTAAAAAAGCTTTTCCAACTCATCCTTTAAACCAATAAAAGCTCCTTCCGTAATCCGTTCCAGACAAATGTCTGTACGAGTTGGAAGAAGCTTAGAACCGTAAATACAGTAAATGTATTACTTAGTCTTTTCGAACCATTCTTGAACTTTGTCGTTATGAACGATTTCTTCACGGAACATATATGCTCCGGTTTTTGGTGATTTCACCATCTTAATCACTTTCGAATGTTGCTTTCCGCCACCTGATTGTAACGAAGCTATTGACTTCTTTGCCATGACTTAATTATTTAATCTCTTTATGAATCGTATACTTCTTCAAAACGGGATTGTATTTCTTCAATTCCATTCTATCCGGAGTGTTTTTTCTATTCTTAGTAGTGATGTACCTTGATGTACCTGCTACTCCACTAGTTTTATGCTCAGTGCATTCTAGTATAACTTGTATTCTATTTCCTTTCCTTGCCATTACTCTTAATTCTAACGGGCCTTTACACCACCATGTTTCGTAAGTTCAAAACCCTAATATCAGGGGGCTTCGTAAAGGCGAGTGCAAATTTAGGCAATTAATTGATTCAGCCAAACAAATTCACTACTCGAATTTGCTTTTTTCTAACATTAGCGCCTCGATATCTTCTATACTTCTTGGCGCACACCCACTTAAATTTACAGGATCGCCCGATGTTATTAGGATATCGTCCTCTATACGAACACCAATATTCCACCATTTTTTATCGCAGGGAGAGCCTTCAGGAATATATATTCCAGGCTCTACCGTAATAACTTGCCCTTCTTCTAACTTACCATACCTACCAACATCATGCACATCTAACCCAAGATAATGAGAAGTTCCATGCATAAAATACCTTCTTAGCTCTGATGCATTTTTAATTATCCCTAGTTCTTTCATTCGTTGAGACAATACAGTAGTGGCTGCAATATTCGGATCCCAAAACTTATTCCCAGGCTTACTTACATCAATGCCTGCTTGCTGAGCCTCTAAAACGATATTATATATAGTAGCTTGTTCATATGAGTATTTGCCATTTGCCGGCAATGTTCTTGTAACATCCGCAGTATACCCATGATACTCCGCCCCAATATCACAAACCAACAAATCATTTTTGGTCATCGGCTTTCTACTTGTAGTGTAATGAAGAATACAAGAGTTCTCACCACTACCTAGAATAGAGGGAAACCCAGTATATTCTGCTCCGGCATCTTTAAAAATATATTCTACCAGTGCCTCAGCCTGGAATTCCTTCATCGTTGGATTGATTGCGCGCATTAGTTCTTTCTGCGCTTTACAGGTAATTTCTATGGCCTTGGTTAACAGGACCATTTCTTCAGGTGTTTTAAACTCTCGTAGCTCCGCGCAAAACAAGTCCAAATCTCCATTTTTTATTTTGCCCTGAACTTTTTCTAACTTTAATTCAAGCTTACCTTTTAAACTAAATAAATCTCCACTGTCGAAAGATTCATCTCTAATGTCATCGGCTTTCGGTGAAACATATACAGCATCAAACTGAGATAAATCAAAATCGATGGTTTGAAATTCTTTGTTTTCTCGAGCAGCATCTAATTTTAATAAAAGCTTGGCCCCTTTAGTTCCATAACGCTTTCCGTTCCATACTTCATTATCAACATCGCGTTCTTGCATAAACACAATCTCACTTACTTTTTCTCCATCAATTTTTGTTGGCTCTTTGAAGACCATAATCAAAGCATGTGGTTCGTTTAAGCCAGTGAAATAATAAAAGTTAGGATCTTGATGGTATTCAAAATCAATGTCATTGGATCTATTCCTTACCGGATTGGCTAAGAAAATGGCAACCGAGTTATCCGCCATTAATGCGCGCAGCTTATCCCTTCTTTCCGCATGAAACTCCGCGGTTAATAAATCCGCGTCATAAATCGTCATTAACTCATTTTCGAGCTCAACATCCTTATCTGGCTCTTGCAGCCAAGCGGTTGAAGCACTTAAAAGGAAAACAATTAAAAAAATGACTTTCTGCATCTTCTATCAATATTAGTATGAACTTGCCTTTAAAAGTAGCAATTATTATACCCGAAACATTTTTTAATCCATGATCGGTATTACTAAGTCAAAATCTTGGACAAAAAAAAAGCGTCACTAGAAAGTAACGCTTTTTAAATAATTTCGTGTTGTCCTATTTCATGAAGCCTTTAGCCTTGGCATCCTTGATAGTTGCGGAAATTCCGTTTTTATTAATAGTTCTTAAAGCGGAAGTAGATATTTTTAAAGTAACCCAATTATCCTCTTCCGGAATGTAAAATCTTTTAGTAATTAAGTTCGGGTAAAACTTTCTTTTCGTTCTTCTCTTCGAGTGAGAAACGTTGTTTCCTGTAATTACTTTTTTTCCTGTTATCTGACAAACTCTTGACATGGTTACAAATTTTAATATTGTTGCCTCAGAAATAGTCTCCTTTCTTGAAGCGAGCGCAAATATAATAGTTTTTACAATTGGGTAACGCTTTTGAACTTAAAAAAGCACAAAGAAATTAACATCCACCAGTTCATTAGCAATTATTCCCAACTTATATCACTTGTTAATCGCTAATCAACCAACACTTTGCGCAGCATAGACAAAGCACAAATGGCTGTTCTTTGAACATTTCGATCTCGATGATTTCCAAATTGGAACCTTTTACTAACTACACCTGCATTACTCGCAATTGCTACCCAAACCGTGCCGACAGGTTTATCTGCAGTTCCTCCCCCCGGACCAGCAATGCCTGAAGTTGCAATAGAATAATCTGTTTTTAGTTTGGATCTAATTCCTCTCGCCATCTGCTCTATTACTTGCTGACTTACAGCCCCAAATTCTATTAAATCATCTGGCTTAACTCCTAATTCTGAAGTTTTAGAATCGTAAGAATAAGCAATTACAGATCCGACAAAATATGATGAGCTACCTGGAATGGAAGTAATCTGACTGGCCAAATACCCAGAAGTACAGCTTTCTGCAGTGGATACCGTAGCGTTCTTTTTTATTAATAACTTACCTACCACCTCGCCAAGCGTAATTCCGTCATACCCATAAATGTACTTTTCAATCAACGGCTTAAGTGATTTGATTTTATTGTACACCTGCTCTGATGCCTCACTTTGACTATCTGCAGTAGCGCTAATCCTTAACTTCACAATTCCTGGAGAAGGTAAATAAGCTAATCCTAGCCCCTCTGATCGAAGCTCTTCTTCCCAATCCAATATTAACGCTGCCAAAGATGATTCTCCAATCCCTTCTGTCATTACAGTTTTATGGACTTTTGGCCTCACTTTAAAAAAGTGATTCACCATAGGCAAAACAGATTCTTCCATCATGCCTTGCATTTCATAAGGAACTCCTGGCATGGAGACAAACACTTTATTGTCTTTTTCAAACCACATTCCACTTGCTGTACCTTGCCAATTCCGAATTATCTTAGAGCCTTTAGGAAGCATGGCTTGATCTTTATTTACTTGCAAGACTTCAATGTCTCTTGCATTAAAATATCCTTCAATCTCATCCAAAACTTCTTGATTCAGCTCCAAAGTCGTATCGAAATATTCGCAAAGTGTTTCTTTGGTGATATCATCTTTTGTCGGTCCAAGGCCTCCTGTAATTAAAATTAAGTCAGACCGTTCTTCGGCATGTTTCAAAGCCGATAAAATGTGGTCCTTTCTATCTGTGATAGAAGTGATCTGAAATACTTCAATTCCAAGCTTAGCTAATTCCGCTCCAATCCATGCAGAATTTGTATCAATTGTTTGACCAATTAGTAGTTCGTCTCCTATCGTAATTATCTCTGCTTGCATGGGCTAAAAAATTTTGGCAAAATCTTTGTATGTTTACCTCGAAAGTAAAGACAAGAAAATGAAAAAGAAAATTATAATAGGTCTATTTGGAATAGCCCTCATATTTGCCTCATGCGAGGTATTAGATGATTTAGGTGTAAACCTTCCAACACCAGGCGAAGGAACAGGAGCAGGAACAGGATTATCATCAAGTGATATCGTTCAAGGATTAAAAAGTGCATTAGAAGTAGGCGCAAGTAATTCTTCTTCTTCAGCTAGTAAAGCAGATGGATTCTTTAAAAACCCTCAAATCAAGCTTCCATTCCCTCCAGATGCGATCAAGGTAAAAGAGAAAGTGGAAAAAGTTCCTGGGTTCGATAAAAAGATCGAAAGCTTCGTTGAAACTCTTAATAGAGCTGCAGAAGATGCTGCCTTATCTGCAAAACCAATTTTTGTTGATGCCGTTAAGGGAATGACTGTATCAGATGGTATGTCAATCCTAAAAGGAGACGATAATGCAGCAACTACTTATTTAAAAGGTAAAACATCTGCTAGTTTAAAAGCTGCTTTCATGCCTAAAGTTGAAGCTTCTATTAGTAAAGTAAAGCTTGCCAGCAAATGGGAGCCACTTGCTAAGAAGTACAATCTTCTTATGGCGTTATCAGGTGGCCAAGCAGTTGATCCTGATCTTAAGAACTATGTTACTGAAAGAGCAATTTCAGGTTTGTTTAGCCTAATTGCTGATGAAGAAAAGAAAATTAGAAAAGACCCTTTAGCTAGAGTTAACGATATTTTGAAAAAAGTATTCGGAAGTTCAGAAGCAAACGGAGGATAATTTACTTTCAATTTATTATTGAATCCTGCCCTAATAACTTTTGGGGCAGGATTTTTATTTTACACCCACTCACTTATGAATACAAAAACCTTACTTCACGATTCACAACTTGAATCATCCGAATTAATTATTACTCCAAGAGGTGCAATCTATCATTTGAATTTACGCCCGGAGGAGATTGCAGACACGATCATTGTAGTTGGTGATCAGAATCGGGTAAAAAGAGTTTCACAACACTTTGATAAAATCGAACATCAGCTTGAAAACCGTGAGTTTGTAACACATACGGGCCTGATTGGTGGAAAACGACTTACGGTAATGTCTACGGGCATTGGATGTGACAATATCGATATTGTAGTTAATGAATTAGACGCATTAGTAAATATCGATCTTGAAACTAGATTGATTAAACCAGAGCACAGAAAACTTAATATCATTAGATTAGGTACATCAGGTTCATTACAAGAAGATATCGATGTAGACTCTTTTGTAATTTCTTCGCATGGAGTTGGATTTGACGGCTTGATGAATTTCTATGATGTCGATTATTCTCAAGACGAACTAGATCTTAAAAATGCGTTTGTAGCTCAAATGAATTGGTCATCTGATTTGAACCCTCCGTACGTAGTGGAAGCTAGTGATGTATTAGTGAAATTGCTAGAGTCTGGTATGACAAAAGGGATCACGGCAACAGCTCATGGTTTTTACGGACCGCAGGGCAGGGCGTTACGTTTAAGTCCTAAACAAACTGGATTAAACGAAGCACTCATGAATTTCAAATTCAAAGAACATCGAATCACTAACTTTGAAATGGAGACTTCTGCACTATACGGATTAGCCGGGTCCTTGGGGCATGATGCTTGTACTATATGCGCTATCATTGCTAATCGCTTCAAAAAAGAATATAGCAAAGACTATAAGGTTACGGTAGACTTATTGATTTCAAATCTGCTTGAGAAATTAGTCAATTAACAGTCGCCTAACAGACCCCTGTTAATAAAAAACCCTACTACCATAGGGTTTTCCGAAACTTTTGAGGCGATCTTTACGTTAATAAATTGAATGTCAAATCAAAACGAAATACAGGCGTTAATCGATTTAATCGATGATCCAGATGAAATAATCTTTAATCAGATTAAAGAAAAGATCGTTTCTATAGGTGGAGAAGTTATCCCGTTTTTGGAAGAAGCGTGGGAAAATCAATCGTTCGGCTTGCTCTATCAATCAAGGATTGAGAACATCATTCATAAAATTCAATTCGATTCTATTTATCACGGCTTACACGATTGGACCAAATCTGGAGGCGGAGATCTTTTAGAAGGAGCTCTTATTATTAATCGATATCAGTATCCTGATCTAGATGCAGAATCCATCCGTGAAAAAATTGGTCAGATCAGACAGGATATTTGGATTGAGTTAAACGAGAACTTAACGGCTTTCGAAGAAATTAGAGTTTTCAATTACATTCTTTTTGACGTTCATGGATTTAGTGGAAACAAGAAAAATTATCATGCTCCTCAAAATTCTTATATCAGCACAGTACTTGATAGCAAGAAAGGAAATCCGTTGTCTTTAGCGATTCTTTATTGCATACTTGCGCAACAATTAGACATTCCAATTTTTGGAGTGAATTTACCAAGTCATTTTGTACTTGCCTACCAAGACAAAAACAACATAATGGATTTCGTAGAACCAGACGCTAAGAATAATGGTGTTCTATTTTATGTAAATCCTTTTAGCAGAGGTACTATCTTTAACCGTACTGAAATCGAACAATTTTTAGATCAATTAAAGTTAGATCAAAACGCTGACTTTTTTGAACCTTGCAATAACATCGCAATTGTTAAACGAATTCTGTCAAATCTTATCTATAGCTATGAAAAGCTTGGTTATGCAGATAAAGTAGAAGAATTGAAGGAGCTACAAAATGCTCTGGAAATTAACATTTAGAAATTGCGTTAGTGAATCCAGAGAATTTAGAAGATAGGGAATCAAACCCATTAAACGACAGAAGGAAAACTTCTGTTCTCTATCGGGTAATCTATTTTTTTCCGTTTCAATTAATATTAGTGCACATCAAGCACAATGCGCTAATTCTACTTATCTGGTTTTCACTTTTCGGTTTTGTACTTGGATGGTTTGGTTTAAAATTCGGAATGAATTACTTATTCCTTTACCCTGAATATTTAGGAACAGTTGATTTTAGGTCATTTTCTATCCTAGGTTTTGCGTTAGGCGGTTTTATTTCCGCTTTCAATGTCTACAGTTACATTAAAAATGGACCCGACTTCCCTTTCATTGCAACTTTGCTCCGACCATTTCATAAGTATTCGATTAACAATTTCATGATCCCCGCGATCTTCATATTTGTGCTAATCGTAAAGTCTGTTCAGTTTCAATCTGTAAATGAGTTAGTTCCCTTTTGGCATATAGTACTAAATATTGGCGGATTAATTTTCGGAATGCTTGTGTTTTTAGGAATCAGCATCATGTATTTTTTCCGGGTCAATAAAAGCGTTTACAAAATCTCTGGTAAAAACGATGCTTACTTTGATTCATTATTAAAAGAAAGAATTAGTCCTGAACCTTCTCCAAGAGCGAAGAAATGGTATAAACGAATGCGTAAAAAACGCATCAACAGTTCTGGTTGGCGAGTTGAAACCTATCTCACAGGAAAGCTTCGTTTAAAACTGGCTAGAGACTCAAGACATTATGATCAGGACCTTTTGAAAAGAGTTTTTTTTCAGAATCATTTGAACGCATCCATATTTGAAATTACCATTTTCGTTTCCTTTTTAATGTTGGGCATCTTCAGAGAAGTATCGTATTTTATCATTCCTGCTGGAGCAAGCGTAATACTATTTTTTACAATGTTTTTGATGTTGTTAAGCGCCTTCAGAAGTTGGTTCCGTGGATGGACAATTCCAATATTGGTGGTCCTCTTTATAGTATTTAACATGGTGAGCGGCCAGTTCAACGTGCTTAGTTTTAGGAACTATGCTTATGGATTAGATTATTCAAAACCACCAGCTGAATATTCAATGCTACAGCTTCAAATGGCTTCAGCTAATGCAGCACATATAGAAGCTGATTTACGCAAAGGAGAAATCACGCTTGAAAATTGGAAAACTAGCACCGGTGAAGAAAAGCCATATTTAATTGTCTTGAACTCAAGTGGTGGCGGGCTTCGATCTGCCCTGTGGAATTATTCAATGCTTTGCCATTTAGATAGTGTGACCAACGGAGAGTTTTATGATAATGTGCAGTTTTCGACTGGTGCATCTGGAGGGATGATCGGTTCATCGTATTACAGAGAACTGTATTTAAGACAACTCACGGAAGGACCCGATAGTATTCCGATGAACCAAAAAGCTGATAATATATGTAAAGATTTGCTTAATCCTGTAGCCCTAAGTATTGCAACAAACGATTATTTCATTCGATTAAAAAGCTGTACAGATGGTAAGTATACTTATAAGCAAGATCGAGGTTATACTTTTGAAAATCAATTAAATATAAATACTGATTTTGTTCTAGACAAAAGGTTGTCAGATTATTCAATCCCTGAGCACACCGGCCAGATTCCAATCATGATCCTCTCTCCTACTATATCGAATGATAGTAGAAGGCTTTTGATTTCTTCTCAGCCAATTTCATATATGTGCAGTCCTGTTACTTCAAGTTCTTACCAAGGGGCTATCGAGGATGTTGAATTTTCTAGACTTTTTAGAAATCATGATGCGAATAACTTGAAGTTTACAAGTGCCATTCGTATGAATGCTACCTTCCCGTACATTTTACCGTCTGCGTCCCTACCAACGTCACCCGAAATAACGGTTATGGACGCGGGAATTAGAGATAATATTGGCACTAAATCATCTCTCAAGTATATAGATTCATTTGAACAATGGATTAAAGAAAATACCAAAGGAGTGATCATCGTGCAAATTAGAGATAGTAAAAAGCACTTTAAGCTAATTGGTTCGGCCAATGAAAATGTCTCAGAACGAATGACATCGCCAATGAAGACTTTTTATGGAAACTTTACGAAAGTGCATGATTATAACAATGATCAATTGTTAGATAAATTCATTACAAGTTCTCCTTACCCAATTCATGTCATTAGTTTTGAAATGGAGCAAGAAGGAAATGCAAAAGCCTCTCTTAGTTTTCACCTGACCCAATTAGAAAAAAATCAGATTTACAACGAGCTCCACACGAATGCAAATCAGCATCAGCTTAAAATTTTGTTAAAATTATTAGCTAATTAAGCACCGATCTCTTGGCTTAATTCAACCTAAATTTTTATTTTCATGCGTTCATGACCGAGTCTGAAGAAACAGAAGAACCTAAAAAGGTTGAAAACGAAAAGGTAGATTACGATCCTACTAAAATTGACAAAGAGCAATTAAAGCACGCGCCTAGACAGTTTTGGGGTTTCCTTAAAGATATTTTGAGCATTAAGGATGAGGTAAACGTTAAGCGCACCATATCCGTAATTAAGGGGGACATCGTTTTCCGTGGAGCAAATGTTTGGATTTTAGTTTGTTCCATTATTATCGCATGCATCGGTTTGAATAGTAATTCTATTCCTGTGATTATTGGCGCCATGCTTATCTCTCCCTTAATGGGCCCAATAAGAGGCATAGGTCTAGGAATAGGTACCAATGATTTTAAAACCTTAATAAGCTCTCTAATCAACTTTGCAGTGATGGTGGGTATTAGTTTTTTCGTTGCTTGGATATACTTTTTAATATCGCCATTTAAAACTCCAACAGCAGAATTGGAGTATCGAGTCCATCCTCAAGCATTAGATTGTTTCATCGGCTTCTTTGGAGGATTAGCAGGAATTATTGCAGCAGCCACTGGAGATCGTTCAACGGTAGTACCTGGAGTAGCAATCGCTACAGCTTTAATGCCACCAATGTGTACTGCAGCTTACGGGTTGGCTATTGGAGATTTAACATTCTTTTTTGGTGCAATTTATCTGTTCTTATTAAATACCGTATTTATCTGTTTGAGTACTGTGATTACGATCCGATATTTAAAATTCCCTTTGATGGAATTTGTCCATAAAAGTACCGAACGTAAAGTCAAGCTGTATTCCTTAGTAATTGTTCTAGCGATTATGGTGCCTAGTATTTGGGCTTTCGTGAAGTTAGTACAAGAAAACAGGTTTGAGGACGAAGTCAGGACTTTTGTGAAAAGTGAAATTGAACTCGAGGAGTTTTTCGACAATGTGGAATTAGCAACTTTTGATTACACCTATGATACAAGTAGTATTTCGCTTAAGGTTCTGAGTGGTTACATCGAGCCCAAACAACGGCAGAAATGGGAATCTAGAATGAGAAAAGCTCCTTATGAACGGTTGAGTAAAACGGGTATAAAGCTCATCAACAATCATCCACCTAAAGATTATATGAGTGACAATTTCATAAGTAAAGAAATGTACAACGCTCAAGAACAGACTAGGCAAGAATTAGAAGAAAGTAATAAACAGCTACGCTCGGTTCTTGGGAATTATCAAATGGCAGAAATTAAACCGATTCAATTAACCAAGTTAATAAGCACTACCTATAGTTCTTTAGTAGATAGCATTGAATGTGGTCCTATGTATTTAAGTAATCTTCAAGGCAATATAGATACTACAGCTAGATACATCGTTTATTGGAATAACACAATGACAGATAGCCTTATTGAAATAAACAGAACTGATTTGGAAAAACATATTCAATTAAATATAGATCGTCCAAATTCTAAGTTCTTACACATTAGCTCTCATGGGAAAGAATAAAAATAAACGGGTAGATGTTGTTTATTCAACCAACCCAGATTACGCTTTTGATCATGAAGATCAGAACGAAGAAGAAACATTGTCTCCCTCGGAACAACACTTAACGGCTATCATTGATCGAAAAATGAGAAAAGGCAAAGCAGTGTCAATTATTCTTGACTTTGTTGGAACTTTAGATGACATGAAAGACCTTGGAAAAACCCTCAAAGTAAAGTGTGGCGTTGGTGGATCCGTAAAAGACGGAGAAATCATTTTACAAGGTGAAGTAAGAGATAAAGCAGTTAAATTACTAGAGGAAATGGGGTACAATGTCAAGAAGTCTGGCAACTAATAAGTTAAATAGGTAAAGACTTTGTAGTCTAAAATTCTTAAAATTGAACAAAAAAAAGCCCCACAACCAAAATGGATGAAGGGCTATTGTTTTTTAAAGGAAACTCTTATCTAATCGAGATCTTGTGAACTGCAGTAGACTCACCAGCAGTAACTCTTAAGAAGAATACTCCTTTATTCTCTTGTCCCATTTTTACTTGATGGGTAAACTCTCCTGTTAACTTACCTAAAGCTTCTGTATAAACAACTTGTCCGAGAACATTCAGCACTTCAATAGAAACAAATTCTAATTCAGTAATTACTCCTGTAATTGTGAAGTCGCCTTGACTTGGATTTGGATAAACTTCCATTCCATTTTCAAAAACATTTTCAGACAATCCAACATTTACTTGGAATGGTTGTACAATCGTATCAGAACCACATTGGTTATAAACGATTAAAGTGATATTATACATTCCGTTTGAACCATAAACATAAATCGGATCATTTAAAGATGAACTTCCAATTCCATCACCAAAATCCCAAGCAACGCTATCGTAATCACTTGACGTATTAGTTAAAATAGCTGTTAAAAATGAAGTTGAAGAAGTAAATCCTGCAACCGCATTTGGATAGTTCGTAATGGTAATCGAATCTGTAGCGGTTCCACAAGCTCCAATTACTTGTAACGTATATATACCTGCTGTTACAGCTAAAGGTGAAATAGTATCACCAGTTGACCATACATAAGATAAACCTGAATCATTTGGACCAATATTTAATGTCGCAGATGAACAGATTACCGTTTCTGGTCCAAGATCGAAATTAGCCATTCCAAAGTACTCATCAGCTCCAATATCGGGAACAGAAGCTCTTACGTTTCCATCAATATCAGTAGTTACAAAACTCATTGGAATTCCAGCCATATCTAAAGTGTCACTGCATGTATGCAGATCATCAGCTGAAATAAATAACGGGTCCGTCATTAAATCACTAATTCCCATACCTGTAGTCGCATTCCATGTTGCTACATCGGCTATATCTCCACCAAAATAATAAGGAATACCATTCGGTGTGAAAACAGCGTTATTATCCTCTTCACTCACTCCAGACAATAAATAAAGTCCATAACCAGGTCCGTTATTTGCCAAAACATTGTTGTAAATGTGACTTGAAGTTCCTCCAGTTACATACATCGCTCTTGACGTAGTTCCCTGTGAAGTCATGTTAATACTATTGTTAGCTATAGACTGATTTCCACAAGCCGTCAAATAGATACCGTATGATGTATTAGTAGAAGCAGTATCACCAACATGAATGAAATTATTAAATATTTCACCTCTGTTTGCTACTAAAGCGTCACAATTCGACATATATATTCCGTAACCGTATGATTCACCATGAATATGATTATTGTCAATACTCATGTCATTATCACCATAAACTACATAAATTCTGTAAATAGCACCTGTATAATTAGGTCCTGGCGTTAACACATTTGAAGAGACCTGAGGGTAATCTTGATTATATAAATGCAAACCTCTATAATAGAAATTTGAAAAATTATTATTGCTGACAACAGTTCCAGCTTCTAAATCAGCTGTACTATTCCCGTACCAGTACATTGAATAACTACCAAATTCAAATGTGTTATTTGAAAAGACGTTATTGCTATCAGATGAGGCACCTGAAGGAGAGTAAACTAATGCCATATTAGTCGATGTAGTTGAAATTAATGAGTCACCTAGTATCCAACATGAATCTACAGTATTGTCATTTGCATCACCACTAAATAAAAGAGCAGTACCAAAAGTAGTACCACGATTATTTAGCGATAAGTTCTTAAAAATAATATTGTCTGCTCCATCAAACTGAACTATGAAATTGTCACCTGTTCCGGTTCCTGCATACCACATTCCTGAGTTTGAACTCATTCCTGAAGCTGACTGGAAAGTCACGGTGTTAACTAATGAAGAATTGGTAATTTCAGTCAAAACAATTTGCTCATTGTATAAACTATCATTTACATTAAACACTACTGGCCCGCAAATTCCGAATATATTTAAAGCATTGACTGCATCACTAAAACTTAAATAGTCTGGTGTAGCTCCACCAATTGCATATATTCCAGATAAACCATCTTGAACAGTCATTGATGTCGTATCATTTCCTGCGCCAGAACCAAATTCAATGACTCCGTTAGGTAGCGAGGTCCACGTTTTCAATACATCACCTTGTACAAAAGCATAAGATCCAATCATGATCATAGTGTCAGAAACGGGAGGCAAAGCTCCTGCCCAACTAAGACCAGTTTGAGCAACCGCATTTACTGTCCAATCAACATCAACACTAAACATTGTATCTGTACCATAATTTTGAACAGTAATCCAAACATCATTACCTAAAGCGCATGAAGGAACTGAAGGACTATCTATCATAGCAACTCCCGCATCATCAGGTAATAAATCATAAACTCTGATGTCATCAACAGCTATATCTCCAGTGAAACTAGTTCCTGACACATATCGAATCCGTACAATTACAGTATCATTTGACCATGCTCCTAAATCAACGGAAGACATTTGCCATAGATCTTGATTATCAGTCCAAGTAGGAATAACATCTAAATTCCACGTAACTCCAAAATCATTACTTACATCAACACTAGCCATTCCTTGTGTTGCACCATAAGCGTGCCACCAAAATTCAAATTGCATTTGATTTGCTCCAACTAAATCTAGTTGTGGCGAAAGTAAATTAGCCGTTGCGCTTGGATATCCTGTACCACTACAAGATGTTTCCACATATAAGTAATTTCCAGAAGCAGTTCCAGGATTATGATCAATAGAAGGACCAGTTGAAGAAGAACTCGTACCGCCTACATCAATTAGCCAGTCAAGGTTATCTCCGGTGTCATTTGCCCATGCCGTAGCACCAGTCAGGGTACAAGCTGCACCACACCCAGTACCGCAGGCAGCGAAACTTTCAAAATCCTCCATGTATGGATATGAATTGATTACTTGAGCGTTTGCTCCTATAAAAGCAACCATTCCAAGTAGTAATAAGTAAATTTTTTTCATGTTTTTTTTTTAAAAAATTATTAAAATGTAATAGCGTTTAATTGTCCTAATTATTTATTTTAAAGGGACCGTGAAGGTACATTATGATTTTCGAAATCATTTACTTAATAAAGTTAATATTACTCTTTGTTAAAATGGTTTATTTATAAAAACAGAGCTGTTGTTCTAGTCAATCAAGCAACTATCTAAGCCTCAGAACATTAATTAATTAGGAAGTCTTATGTTTTAATTGGTCAAATTAAGCGGATTGTCTGCGTTATTGCACATTTACAAGCGAATCAGCCTTTTCTTTAGTTTATGAAAATTCAACTGATAATTCCAGTCCTACTTCTGATCACTGTTTATAGTTGTACATCAAGGCCAAATCAAAAACTTGTAGTGAGTCAGAATAAAATTGCCGCCACTGAGCATAAGGGCGTACCACAAAATGCGAATTTCCCCAGGTCATATCAACATGGGAAATTTATAGACACCCTTGGAACTACTCTTCTGTACGGAGGGAAATATTTCAGCAACCACTTCGACTTAAAAGACTGTAGTTTAAAACAAAAACAATTTCATTTCGGACGAGGCCGAGAATCCTTTCCAGCATTATTAAAACCTAATTTCATTGGAATTAATGATATTCACGATACACTCTACAATGATTCGACACGGTTTCTTTTTTTAGAAAAAGACGGAATCAAGAAAGCCTATTCTATACCCGATTTAACCAGATGTGAAATTGTTAATGATGAGATTAATGGAGAACCAATAATGGCTGCGTACTGTATATTGGCTGACTTGGGAGCCATATATACTCGTACATACAAGGACGTGCCTTTTACTTTTGCCTTAAGCGGATATACCTATCACGATGATAAAGTTTGGAATGGCTTAGATGGATTCGTTTTGTGGGACCGGGAAACGGAAAGTTTATGGTGGCCTCTTACAGGTTATGCGGTTTCTGGAGCCATGAACGGCACCAAGCTAATTGAGTATGACAAGACTACTTGGGAAGAGTTGCTATGGAAGGATATTAAGCTAAATCATCAAGATGCATTGATCCTAGAATCCAACCAAGATTTTGACCGTCCAACGATTTGGCCAAAATATTCTTCGGCAGACCTCAAATAGAAGCGTTCTTTTCCTAATTTCGCAGCTGATATGAGCTTTGATAAAGAAATTGCGAAGAGGAGAACGTTTGGGATTATTTCTCACCCAGATGCAGGTAAGACAACCTTGACGGAGAAACTGCTCCTTTTTGGTGGAGCGATTCAGTCTGCAGGTGCGGTAAAATCTAACAAGATTAAAAAGACGGCAACCTCCGATTTCATGGAGATTGAAAAGCAAAGAGGAATCTCTGTAGCGACTTCTGTAATGGCTTTCAATTACAACAATCTTCAAATCAATATTCTCGATACTCCAGGTCACAAAGACTTTGCCGAAGACACATTCAGAACACTTACAGCAGTAGATAGCGTTATTTTAGTTATTGATTGTGCCAACGGAGTTGAAGCTCAAACCGAACGATTAATGGAGGTTTGTAGAATGAGAAACACCCCTGTTATCGTATTCATTAATAAAATGGATCGTGAAGGGCGAGATGCGTTTGATTTATTGGATGAATTAGAAGAAAAGTTAAAGATTCGAGTTCGGCCTTTATCATGGCCTATTGGAATAGGCGAGACATTCAAAGGTGTTTATAACCTTCATAATAAGAGTCTTAATTTATTTGAAGGAAGTAAGACAGATATTGCAAAAGAGAATGTTGCATTTAACGATTTAGCATCAAGTGAATTAGATGAAATATTAGGTTTGGAGCATGCTAGTGAACTTAGAGAAGAGGCAGAATTAATTAATGGTGTTTACGATCCTTTCGATGTTGAAGCATATAGAAAGGGAGAAATTGCACCGGTCTTTTTCGGATCTGCATTGAACAATTTTGGAGTTAAAGAGCTTTTAGATACGTTTTGTGAAATCGCTCCAACACCTGTTGGAAGGGAGTCTGACTCAGGAAGAATCGAACCTACAGATCCTAAATTTTCTGGATTCGTTTTTAAAATTCACGCCAACTTAGACCCAAAACACAGGGATAGAATTGCATTTTTAAGAATTGTTAGCGGAAGGTTTGCCAGAAATACTTTTTATAAGCATTCTAGAATTGAAAAGAAATTAAAATTTTCTAATCCAACCAGCTTTATGGCTCAAGATAAGAGTGTAATTGATGAAGCTTATCCAGGAGATGTGATTGGATTATATGACACGGGTAATTTTAAAATTGGAGATACGCTCACAGAAGGTGGCTCCTTCATATTTAAGGGAATTCCTAGTTTCTCTCCTGAAATTTTCAAAGAACTTCAGAATGACGATCCGATGAAGTCTAAGCAATTGGAAAAAGGCATCCAGCAATTGACAGATGAAGGGGTAGCTCAGTTATTTATTAAGCAACCAGGAAACCGGAAAATTGTTGGAACCGTTGGAGAGCTGCAGTTTGAAGTGATTCAATATCGTCTGGAGCACGAATATGGCGCTAAATGTAGTTTTATATCAAGGCGCTATTATAAAGCGTGCTGGATGACCACTACGGATGATGCCCAATTGAATGACTTCCTAAAACGAAAAGCTAATTACGTTGCTCAAGACAAAGATGGAAACCCTGTATTTTTAGCAGAATCACCTTGGTTACTTAGTTCTGCTGAAGAGGATTTTCCAAAAATCACCTTCCATAAGACTTCGGCATTCAAATTAGAACAGGAAGAAGAATCTTAAGTCTTAGCGATTTATTTTAGGAGATTGTTTGGCTAGATTCTTGTAACTTCTGGCCATAACAGTGATTACATTATTATGAGAATATTAATCCTTACCATTGCACTACTCTATTCCGCAAGTTCCTTTGCCCAAATAAATTGGACCGAAGGTTGGGATGCAGAGGTTTTAAAAAATGCCAAAGTTACCGGTTCAACTAAAATGTCTAAAGTTGAAATGGACGTGATCTTCTATTGTAATTTGGCCCGGCTTAAACCTAAAAAATTCCTAGCTACAATTGTTCCCAAATACATCTCTTCTAGAGAATTAAAAAGCAGCGGCTATATCAGTTCTCTTAAAAGAGATTTGAAAAAAACAAAGAAATTAACTGCATTCAAAATAAGCGATAACCTTTACGAAGTAGCAAACATACATGCCATCAGCAGCGGTAAGAAAGGAACAATTGGTCATCAGAATTATTCTAAAAGATTTAAAAAAGTTGAAACAGAATTTGGGACAAACGGTGAAAATTGCGACTACGGAAACAGTAAGGCGATAGACATTGTATTTAGCTGGTTAATAGATGAAGGAATCTCAAGTTTAGGTCATCGAAAAAATATTCTTGATAAAGAATATAATCATACAGCAGTTTCTATAGCTGATCATAAAAAGTATGAAGTGAATGCGGTGATGACTTTTGGTAAAAAGTAACAAAAACAGCTATCAATAATTACCTGTACTTCCATTTCTAATAAATAAGTTACTTTCGCGCTTATGAAGAAGGCCCTAGTTTATTTCTCATTATTCTTTATTGGTATATCGTCCGCGTTCGGCTACAATAAGGATAGTCTTGAAGATATTCTATCAGCTAAACCTTCAGTAGTTAAGCAAATTAATCAGTGTCTTAATTGGGCTTATGATTTAGAGTACACTATTGAAAGTGCGGATTACTGGTTCGGAAGAGCACAAAAGTATGCGGAAGAGGGCAATTTAAAAAGTGAGCTGGTTTACGTTCATTCATATTGGGCTAATATTAAAATTCAATATTCTTTAGTAGAAGAATCAGCAGAGCAAATTATAGAAGCAAAAAAATATATTTCTGACACCATCGGTTATAATTTTATGCTAGTTCACAAAGGTGCAGAGGCTGCTCACGAAGCGTACTTAGGTCACTTTACCGAAGCAGGCATCATTAGAGAAAAGGCGCTAGAAACAGCTATCGCAAACAATGATTCTAGTCGTATCGCGATCATAAGTCATAACCTTGCTATTGTTTATTATCAGACCGGGCAATATCGAAAAGCCGACTCGTTACTTCAAATTGCCTATGAAATCAATAAAATAATTGGACAAAAAGAAAACGAGATGAACAATATTTCAATGCTGGCAAATGTTAATAATGCATTAGGTAGAATGGAAGAAGCATTGCAATACAATCAAATCTCATTGAAATATTATGATTCAATTAATGATCCAAACGTCATCAGCATGCTTAAAATCAATATAGGAAGCTGTTACCTAGGTCTTAAAAATTATAAAGAATCAGAAAACTACCTCAATGAAGGGGTTGAAGTAGCTTTAGCCAATGGCTATTTACATTGGGCGGAAATTGGATATAACTTTCTCCATGTATTGTATAAGGCTAAAGGTGATTATAAAACCGCATTAGAATATAGAAACCTTGAAGTTGAAATAGCAGATTCTATCCTCAATGAAAATAGTATCAACAAGTTGGCCAAACTTCAAAAAGCACTTGATGACAATAAAATTGAATTACTCGTCCAGTCCAATCTCGTAAAAAAGAAAAAAAATGTTGAGTCTGACATTATTATTAAAAATACCAATATTCAATTATATATAGCAATGGGAGCTGGCGTGTTATTTTTAATACTTGGGTTTATTGTTTTCAGAGGATACCGAAATAAGAAGAAGGCTAACGTCCAGATATTGCTTCAGAAAAGTAAAATTGATGAGCAACGGGCTCATTTGGAACAGAAGAATACCGAAATCTTAGATTCTATTAATTATGCTAAAAGAATTCAAACTGCAATTCTTCCATCTGAGGAACGAGTATTAGGTGCTTTTCCAAATTCTTTCATCAGTTATCTTCCAAAAGATATTGTTGCTGGTGATTTTTACTGGATGCATGAACTAGAAGACTCAACGATTATAGCGGCCGCAGATTGCACAGGCCATGGGGTTCCTGGAGCAATGGTGTCTGTAGTTTGCAATAATGCATTGAATCGATCAGTTCGCGAGTTTGGAATTACTGATACGGGTAAGATATTAGATAAAACGCGAGAATTGGTGATAGCTGAGTTCGTAAAAGCCGCTAGCGGTGATGAAATAAAAGATGGAATGGACATTGCAATTTGCAATATTTCCAAAGATAAAATCCAATTCTCAGGCGCAAACAACCCCCTATGGCTTGTACGAGAAGGTGAATTAATGGAAACGAAAGGTGACAAACAGCCAATTGGTAGATATGATCACGCTAAACCATTTACTACCATCAACATGGATATAAAGTCAGGAGATCAAATTTATTTAATGTCAGATGGATACATTGACCAATTTGGAGGAGAAAAAGGAAAGAAATTCAAAGCCAATAATTTGAAACAACTGATTTTGAATAATGCAAACTCCTCAATGCTTATGCAAAAATCAATCTATGAAAGTCAATTTCACGAATGGAAAGGTGATCTTGAACAATTAGATGACGTTTGTGTAATTGGAATTAGCATTTAATCATCTCATTTTAACTGGGTCAGCAAAAAACATTCCTTTATAGGTATTCCAGTTAAGGGGCAAGGACAAAAGAACACGTTCCTCCCCTTCTACAATACGCAATTGCTGATCTCTGAAGTTCTTTGGCCAAGCACGCTGATCATGATGAAAAGAATCTTCTAACAACGCGGCTAAGGCAAGCGGGCGATCCCAAACTTTCGTGATTTCCTCTCGGATCTTCTCATCAGTGCATTCATGCATTAGTTCATGCATCAGTTTAGTTTTCACTTTTGATTCAGAATAATTAGAATCGTTTACGTCTCCTGGGCTTGGGTAATTTCGATTTTCCCAAGTTCCTGAGGATTGTAATTCATGAATCTTAAGGAAAGGGTCCTTGGGTGCTCCGTTTAACCAAACCATAAAGTGTAAATGTGGAGGAACCCAAGGAAAAAAAGTAGTCATTTCCAATCCACTAGAACCGGATATTGCAACTACCTCTCCTCTTTTTACTTTCTGCCCAATTTTGGTTTTAGCCAAAGACAAATGAGTGTATTGGGTAACTAAGCCCGAACCATGATCAATCGCAAGAGTTAATCCACCGCGAAACCAACAATCTCTTATCATTACAACTTCACCGGGCGCAGCAGCGACTATCTTAGTCCCTACCGGACAAACAAAGTCTACGCCATCGTGGCTATCATACGATAATTTAGAGCCTCTAAAGTCCTCGCAAGTTGATTTAGTAATCCTTTGGGTATATACTCTACCACCAGAATCTCTATCGAATAAATTACAAATAGGCGCTAAATCACTTTGTGGCATTCTACCACTATAGGCTGGTAAGGAAATATCGGCTCTAAGATGCCCTAAAGAACTTAGGTTCAATTGAAATCCCTTGCCTGTGTTTTTTAGTACGTGACCGTAGTCAGAAACTACTTGTTTGGCTGATCTAATACCAAACCTATCTCTAACCCTTATCCTATTCTCAAGATCTGTTGCTTTTTTATACTTCATCACTAATCTTGCTCGAAAAAATAATTAACCAATCCATTCAGCTGCTCTATAGTCATCGTACTGTCTTCATCGAAAAAGGCATTAACCGATTCATTTAATTCCGCTAAAGAAATCTCCCCATCCACATTTAAGTCAAACGCAACATATTCAGCTGGAATATTAGACATGTTATTTTTGGTAGAGGTCGCAACTTCTGATTTCTCTTCTACGATGGTCTCAATTACAACGTCATCTTCATAGATTACTTCTGCCGTTAGCGTACCTGTTTCGGAGTACTTCACCATTTTCCCATCTCGTTGGAAAGTGTCTATCTTAGGGTCATACGTATATTTCCCTTTTTCTTTAACGGTCCCAGACGAATACATTTCAGCCATTTCATAAATCAGCGAATCTTCATTTATAAGCTCGATGTACTTCAACGGTGTCCCATCCTCGTCATTCCATTGCTCGATTTTAAGATACCCTATGTCGGAAATTTCCATGAGATATTTTAACCGACCGCTATAATGATACTTTTCATGAAGCATTAAAATTCCATCATCAAAA
>JBLIOB010000030.1:0-24092 GCA_047639575.1 Parvicellaceae bacterium | reverse complement strand
TGCTTACTGTTATAAACATGCGAACCTTCCCTCCTAATTTTGGAAGTTTCAAATCCTTAGGAGTTCCCATGGTCTTATAGGAGATTCTAAAGAATTTAATTAGGATTGGCAGGATGAATAGTGTGAAAAATGCGGCTCCAAATATGGTTAACGAAGCAAATAAACCGAAGTCCTGCATCGCTTTTGAATTGGTGAAAAACAAAGCTCCAAATGCAAGAATAGTAGTTAGCGCTCCTAATGCTAATGGAGTGCTTATTGAATGTAAAGTTTCCTGTACGGAGTTGGAAGTTCTAAAGTGAGTGTAAAAGTGAAAACTAAAATCTAAAATTATCCCGATCACCACAGCTCCCATTCCTATTGATATTCCAGATATGGGTCGGCCAATTACAGCAAATGAAGCTAGCGCGAACCCAATAGCGAAAACAACAGGTAATCCAAAAAGCAGCACAACTGAAATCTTCCTGTAATAGAGGAGGAGTAGGATCAGGGTTAATATTCCAGCTATTCCAATGGTGTAAAAAGTATCTTGTTTTATCTGGTCGGCATTAGCTAAAGCAATCTGATAATATCCAAAATGAACAGGCCGATCTTTTACATTCAGATTATCAAAACAATCATTTAGGTAGTCTTCAATAATTCGCCCTTGATCAATTTCGTTGGATTCAAAATTTAGGTGGTACATTTTGACACCAGATTCGTCTTGATTGGTAAATGATTGAAGTAAGTTGGAACCTCCAAACCCATTTACGATGTTATTAATTGACATTTCCAGTGTATTGAACGGATCTTTAAAAATTAATTCTGCATTTACTATTGATTCAGGTGAATACAGTTGATTCATGATTTGTTCAAATTGTTTGGCGCTTCCTGAGTCGCTTAATGCATTTTTAAATCCACTATAATCCGAAGGCTTTAAAAATGCCGGAACACTTGATAGTAGTGGGTTAATCGCTGCTTCTAAGTTTATGTCTTTCTGAATAGAAGTATCCAAAAAACCATTTTTTAACAAGCAGGAATCGACATATTTTAATTGACTTTTCCTGCTTTCAGAAGTGCCTAGAAATTGAATTCCAACGAGTTGATTGGTTTTTTGTCTTTCCGATATTTTTTTTAGTAGTTCTAGTTTAATACTTTCGGGCATTGAAGATTGCATGTCCTCCTCAATTTGGAGGCGAGTTTTCGCTAAGAATAAGATTAAACAGAGTAAAATAATAAACGTAATGAAGTACAGAAGAGGCCTTCTCTCTATATTTCTAAACCAGGCAAGTGTTATTGATTTCATTAATTGAGTTGCTAACTAAGTGCCAAAGTTAATTTTTGTTGATGATTGGGGAATTTAATTTAAAGGAATTTCAAGAGCTCGTTCTAAGTAAGGAGCAAATTGTAGTATCCGAACAGGTGAAAAGCACGGTAATACGTGCGAACGAGTTTTTAAAAGAATTTTCGAAAGATAAAATTATCTATGGGATTAATACTGGATTTGGCCCTATGGCCCAGTATAAAATTAACGAAGGTGACCAAGTTCAACTTCAGTATAATTTAGTTCGGAGCCATGCTCAAGGAATGGGGAGCTATCTTAATGAAGAACAAATTCGCGCAATCTTAATCAGCCGTTTAAACACATTAAGTCTTGGGAAATCGGGAGTAGACTTGCAGGTTGTAGAGCAAATCACTTTGTTTTTAAATCATGAAATTTATCCGGCAATACAGGAGCATGGAAGTGTTGGGGCAAGCGGAGATCTTGTTCAGTTAGCGCAACTTGGTCTTTGTTTAATCGGAGAAGGCAAAGTAATTCATAATGGTGAATTAAAAGCTACTGAAGACGTGTTGAACGAGCTCAACATTAAACCGTTGGAACTTACATTAAGGGATGGCCTTGCTCTAATTAATGGCACCTCTTGTATGACGGGAATTGCTGCTCTTAATACGCATTACAGCAGAAGACTGCTTGAATGGTCCGTATTAACATCAAGCATGTTAAACGAATTAATGGAAGCTTTTGGAGATGCGTTTTCCGATGAATTAAACGGAGCAAAAAGACATCCGGGCCAGTTTAGAATTGCAAAAGGAATTCAAAGCGTGTTAAGCACATCTTCAAGAATTAAAAATAGAGAAACGCATCCATTTTTAAATTCAATACCTGAAGAAGAAAAGTTTGATCGTAAAGTTCAAGAATATTATTCGCTAAGATGTATTCCGCAAATTTTAGGTCCTGTTTTAGATACATTGGAAAACAGCGAAAAAATTGTTGAACAAGAAATTAATTCGGTTAACGATAATCCAATCGTTGATGTAGAGAAGAAATCGGTTTATCACGGTGGTAATTTTCATGGAGATTATATTTCACTAGAAATGGATAAACTTAAAATTGCCATTACGAGAGTTTCTATGTTGATGGATAGGCAATTTAATTTCCTATTAAATCATCGTTTAAATAAAAGATTCCCTCCTTTCTTAAATGATAAAGTACTTGGTTTGAATTTTGGATTTCAAGGTGCACAGTATGTGGTAACGTCCACTACAGCAGAAAATCAAACACTTGGTTTTCCAATGTACTTGCACAGTATTCCTTGCAATAACGATAATCAGGACATCGTAAGTATGGGTTCAAACTCCGCTTTACTTGCAGCTAGAGTGATCAATAATACTTTTGAAGTTTTGGCAATTTACATTCAAGCAATCTCCAAAGCAATGGATCTTGTAGATAAAGATGTTGAGTTTTCAAAAGAAGCCCAGGCAATTCATAATACAATCAACACCCTATTTGGTGGTGTCGATGCTGATTTGCCGATCAATGAGAAAGGTGCAAAACTGGCTGAATACCTTAAGTCAAATCAACCGATTCAATTATGAAATACGCATTAGTAACAGGAGCATCTAGAGGAATCGGTGCAGCGATTGCCATTCGAATTGCGAAAGACCACGGCTATAAGATCATTGTCAATTACAATTCGAACCAAGCTGCCGCTGAGTCAACTTTGGCTACTATTCAAGAAGCGGGTGGCGATGGCGTGATCATGCAATTTAACGTTGCTGAAAAATCGGAAGTGGATACGGCTGTTGAAGGATTTTACGAGAAAAACCCTGAAGCGGTAATTGAAGTATTGATTAATAATGCGGGGATAACTAAAGATAATTTATTCGTTTTCTTTGAGAAAGAAGATTGGAGTAGTGTTCTTGATGTTTCATTAAACGGATTTTTCAATGTCACCTCCGCGATCATGAAGAAAATGGTTCGCAAGCGATATGGACGAGTGATAAATATTGTTTCGGTGTCTGGTGTAAAAGGAGTTCCTGGTCAATCAAATTATTCTGCTGCGAAAGGCGGAGTTATTGGCGCAACTAGATCTTTAGCTGCTGAGGTTGCTAAACGAAAGATTACTGTAAACGCTGTGGCTCCTGGATTCATTGAAACTGAAATGACGGCAGATTTGCCAAAAGAAGAATTAGTAAAATTAGTGCCTGCAAATAGATTTGGTACGCCTGAGGAAGTTGCACATGCAGTTAGTTTCTTAGCTTCACCTGAAGCAGCGTATATTACAGGAGAAGTACTTAATATAAACGGAGGAATACATTCTTAGTATGAGAAGAGTCGTTATAACAGGTACAGGGATATACTCCAGTTTAGGAATTAATAAAGCTGAAGTAACAGATTCACTTTATAAAGGCAAAAGTGGAATTGTATTTGACCCGGCTAGAAAAGAAATTGGATTTAGATCTGCATTAACTGGTGCTGTGCCAATACCAGATCTTAAGGCACACTTGGATAGAAGACAAAGAAAAAGTATGGCGGAACAATGCGATTATGCATTCTGTTCTACTAAAGAAGCATTAGATGAAGCGGGAATTGATCTAGACTTTCTTTCTAAAAATGAGGCAGGAGTTATTTTCGGAAATGACAGCTCGTCAAAAGCGGTAATCGAAAGCGTTGATATAGTTAGAGCCAAAGGAGACACAACGCTTTTAGGTTCAGGCTCTATTTTTCAATCGATGAATTGTACGGTTACCATGAATTTGTCGACCATTTTCAAGTTGAGAGGGATTAATATGACCTTGAGTGCAGCTTGTGCTTCTGGTTCTCATTCTGTTGGGATGGGATATATTTTAGTTGCTCACGGTTATCAGGATATGGTGATTTGCGGTGGAGCACAGGAAATTAATCCAAACGCCATGGCCAGTTTTGACGGCATTAGTGCATTTTCTACAAATGAATCTGATCCAGCGAAAGCATCAAAACCCTTTGATAAAGATCGAGACGGACTTGTTCCTGGGGGAGGAGCAGCAACATTGATTTTAGAATCTTTAGAGTCAGCTCAAGGGAGAGGTGCTAACATAATTGCGGAAGTTGTAGGTTATGGTTTTTCTTCTAACGGAGAACACATTTCTAATCCAAATCTTGATGGACAAGTAAGATCGTTAGAAATGGCGATGAAGCAGGCAAATTTAACACCGTCTGACATAGATTACATTAATGCGCATGCAACTTCAACTCCAATCGGAGATTCTTTTGAAGCTCAAGCAATACATAAAGTATTTGGAAGTGAGACCCCGGTTAGTTCCACAAAGTCAATGACAGGGCACGAATGCTGGATGGCTGGGGCTAGTGAATTAGTCTATTCAATGCTAATGATGAAGAACGGATTTGTCGCTCCTAACATCAATTTTGAAAATCCTGATGAATTCTCGGAGAAAATAAATATTTTTGCAGCCACCGAAGAACGCACACTTAAAACTATACTCTCAAATTCTTTCGGATTTGGAGGCACAAACTCATCGGTAATAATTACACAATATGACTAGAGAAAAAATCATAGAGACGACTAAAGAATTCCTTGCGGATGAGTTTGAGGTGTCTGTAGACGTTATTAAAGATGACGCTGATTTACAAGAAACATTGGACTTAGATAGCTTAGACTACGTTGATTTAGTAGTGATTATCGAAGAGAACTTTGGATTTAAAGTTGAGCAAAACGATTTTACTGATATTAAAACTTTCTCTGACTTTTACGGTTACGTAGAAACAAAACTTGGGTAAATGGCCAAGTGGACCGGTAAAAGTCGTGGCGGATTAATCGGTTATTCCTTTTTTGTTTATACAATAAAATGGTTTGGTGTTAGATCAGCTTATGGTCTCTTGGCTATAGTTTATCCATTTTATTATCTATTTGAAACTTCAAAAAAAGCAAACCTTATAAAGTTCTATAAGACCATTGGCCACGATGAGCAAAAAGCTAAGAAAACAGCTAAAAAGAACTTTAAATTAATCGGTCAATGTCTCATTGATCGAATAGCATTCATGATTGGGAGAGATAGTTTTTACACTTTTTCAATGGAAGGTGAAGAGCATCTGATTGCCATGGAGACTGGCGGAAAAGGCGGCATGTTATTAAGTGCTCATCTTGGAAATTGGGAAATAGCCGGGAATTTATTGAAGAAAAGAGAAATCAATTCAACCGTAAATATATTAATGCTGGATGCTGAACACAAAAAGATCAAAGCGTTTCTTGACAAACAGACAAATGGGGCTCTGTTTAATATAATTCCAATTACTGACGACTTTTCTTATTTGATAAAATTGAAACAAGCCGCGGCTAGAAATGAACTGATCTGCTTGCATGCAGATCGCTTTATGGAAGGAGCGAAAACGGTGGAAAAGGAGTTCTTTGGTAAGAAAGTACTCTTGCCTTCTGGCCCTTTCGAACTAAGTAAATTATTGAAAATTCCTGTAAGCGTAGTTTTTGCGGTTAAGACCTCAAACAGGCATTACGATCTGTCGGCCACTGAATTAATTGAAAATTCAGCTGCAGAAGAGGTAAGTGATTCGTATATTCAAGCTCTAGAAACTCAGGTTGTTAAACATCCTGAACAATGGTTCAATTATTTTGACTACTTCGAAAGCAATATTAGCAGCTGATATAATCCCACAAAAAGCACCTTTTGTTTTTGTGGATGTACTCTTGGGTGTACTAGGAACAAGTTGGAACGCGGCTTTTAAAGTGCCCGAAAATCATGTGTTTGTCTCAAATGGAGAATTGCTAAAGGCTGGTTATATCGAAGTTTTGGCCCAGTCAGTTGCAGCGGGAATGACCAAATTAAATGAAGATGCTGCTCCTCGAGTAGGTTTTATTGGTGAAATCAGAGCGTTCAAAATTTATCAAGCAGCAAAAATTAATGAGGAATTAGAAATTTTTGCGGAAATAGAACGGGAAGTTTTTGGCGTACTTATTATTAATGGTAAAATTACCTGCAAGGGCGTTGTCTACGCAGAAGGAAGTCTCAAATTAGTTTTGCAAAGCCTGAGTTGAATAAATCACCTTACAATTAGAAAGCCTATAACTGTTTGACGACTGTACTACATATCCCAAAAAGCTTAATATCTAATTCAGATCAGAATACTGCAAAAGTTCTGATATCTAATAAAAGCTATTGCGATAGTTTCAAACAGATTCCAAATCTTGGAAATGAAATTCTAATCAGTGATGAAAGCTGAAATCGAACAACATACAAAGTTTAGTGAGGCCGACCCTATGGGAGTGATTTGGCACGGAACTTATTTACGATATTTTGAAGATGGAAGAGAAGCGTTTGGAAGACAACATGGCTTAAGTTACTTAGACTTTTATTCACAAGGGTTTTATGTTCCGATTGTGAAATCGGAAATTGATCATAAAGGAATGGTTCAGTACGGAGAGGAAATTAGGATTTCTATTACCTTAATTCCTTGTAAAGCTGCCAAGATTGTTTTCGAGTATGAAGTTTATAATTTAACTCAAGGATATATAGCAGCGACAGGAAAAACGGTTCAAGTATTTATGAATGCTGAGTCCAAGGAGCTTTTTTTAAATATCCCTGATTTTTATAAAACGTGGCTTCTATCTAATAAGGTTCTAGCATGAAAGTATTTGCTGGAGCAGAACATATTATTTCACCTCTCGGAACAGACGCAGAAACCTGCTACGAAAACATTATTTCAGGCAAAACAGGAGTAGCTAAGCGGTTAGTTGGCACCCAAAAATTTAGCTTGGCACAAATTAATAGACAGGAGCTAGAGTTTAAAGGAGTTAAATCGTTTTGGAGGTTTTTACTTTCAAAATCAGTCGAAGCAAGTCTTTCCAAATTGAATGATATTAAGCATGACTTAGTATATGTCGTTAGCTCTGCGAAAGGTGAAATACATCATCTTCATCGTGGAATATTTGGATTCGGAATTAGCCATTCAGCAAAAGCAGCAATTGGCAAAGAAGAGAGAATCTATTGTGTGTCAAATGCATGTGTATCAGGTTTGTTAGCACTTAATATGGGATATGACTTGATCCAATCAGGTAAAGCTGATACGGTTGTTGTATCAGGAATAGATTTGATTTCGGACTTTGTTGTTTCGGGGTTTAATTCACTATTTGCTTTAGATCCTGAACAATGTAAACCGTTTGATAAAAACAGAAAAGGACTTAATCTTGGAGAGGCAGTAGGTACAATTGTTCTTTCAAAAGATTCAACAATATTTAAAGAAGAACCAATTGAATTTCTAGGAGGTTTTTCCAACAACGATGCAAATCATATTTCTGGGCCTAGTAGAACTGGAGAAGGGTTAAAAAAGGCTGTAACTAGAACACTGAAGCATGCGGACGTTGTTCCTGACTTTATTAATGCCCATGGAACTGGCACTGACTATAATGATGGTATGGAGGCTGAGGCTTTCTCTGCGTTGGGATTAGCGGAAGTTCCTTTAAATAGCTTGAAATCAGTTTTTGGACATACTTTGGGGGCCGCTGGAATAATAGAGACAATTATCTCTATTCAAGGGCTGAGAAATGGAACTATGCCAGGAACATTTGGATTAAAATCTCTTGGCACCAATAAAACGGTAAATGCTATTTCCGGGCATCATGAAGGGGAAGTAAATTCATTTCTTAAAACTTGCTCTGGTTTTGGAGGAGGAAACGCTGCTGTAATATTCAGGAAAATATGAGCAAGGGCTTTATACATAGTGCTTTTAGTTTGAAAGAGGATTGCATATATTGGGACGGTGAAATAGAGTCAATGCTTGCACCTACCAAGATACCTGCGCAATTAGATGCGATGTATAAGAAGTTGGTGAAAGACTATCCAAAGTATTATAGAATGGATGGAATGGCTAAACTTGTCTTTATTCTTGGAGATTTACTTTGTGAAAGATCCGGAGTATGCACCAATTACGAAGGTGACGACATTGCCATAGCCTTATTTAATTCGTCAGGAAGCTATCCCTCAGATTTGATTCATTCAGAAGCAATCACAGATGGGTTTTCTGGGGCAAGCCCATCAAACTTTGTTTACACATTACCAAATGTAGGGGTGGGGGAGCTTTGTATTAAAAGAAAAATTACTGGTGAAACAATCTTTTTAATTGAAGATGAATTTTCCGCTGATCGACTGTCAGAAGTAGCAGAACTGTATATTGGACAAAAGAAGTGCAAAGCAATAATAATTGGCTGGGTAGAACCTACTCAGAGTGAAGGAAATCACTTACTTTTGATCACCGAGGAAGAAAGCGGATTAGCTTTACCTAATACTGCTGAAAACATTAAAAATCTTTGTTAGAATGAGTACTGAAATGAAAGATGAATTAAAAACACATATCATTAACTATCTTAGTTTAGAGGATGTGAGTAAGGATGATATTAGTAACGATCAATCACTATTTGGAGACGGCCTAGGTCTTGATTCTATTGATGCATTAGAGTTAATAGTAATGATGGAAAGAGAATACAATATTAAAATTGGAGATCCATCAAAAGGAAAAGAAATCCTATTTTCGATAGATACCATGACGGCCTATATTTCTGAAAATTCTTAAGTGGAAATATTCGTTACTGGAACTGGGGTAGTTAGCGCCATTGGTTTAAACACCAATGAGAACTTGAATGGACTACTAGCAGAAAAAACCGGCATACGATCTACAAATTACAGAGGAGGGCCTTCTAGGTTCCTGGGTTCAGTTCTTTCGAGTAATCAAGAATTACAAAAAGAACTTGAACTTGACTTTGAAACAAGCAGAACAGCTTTGCTGGGGTTAAAAGCCGCCAAGGAAGCCTGGGGTTCAACGCCAACAGACACCAGTTTAAAGACAGGTGTGATTAGTGGGAACAGCGTTGGTGGGATGGACTTGACGGAGCAGATTATAACGAACCTATTAGCTCAAGAATCAACTACCTCTTTAAATTCATTGCTTTCTCACCCATGCGGATTTTCTAGCCAGCTCATTGCAAAAGAACTTCCAAATGTTACGTTTTGTAATACGATTTCTACCGCATGTAGTTCAGGTGCAAATTCAATATTACAGGCTGTTCAGTTAATGAAAGCTGGCAAATTAGACAGAGTAATCGCTGGCGGAACTGACGCACTTTCCATGTTCACAATCAAGGGGTTTTCTTCTTTGATGATATTTGATGCTGAGTTGTGTAAGCCTTTTGACGCTAATAGGAGCGGGTTAAATTTAGGCGAAGGAGCAGGATATCTATTGTTGGAAACTGCCGAAAGTGTTAACAGATCCGGTAATGAAATATTGGCTAAAGTTTCTGGCTGTGGAATTGCGAATGATTCGTATCACCAGACTTCGTTGAGCCCAGATGGAAAAGGTGCAGTAATGTCCATGAATGCGGCACTCAAAGACGCCCAACTTAGTGCTGATGACATTGATTATGTAAACACACATGGCACGTCAACAGAAAACAATGATGAGGTTGAATTAACTGCTTTAAGGAACGTTTTCAATGATGAAATTCCATCTTTCGCGTCAACTAAATCATACACTGGACATACACTTGGTGCTTCTGGAGCAATTGAAGCAGTATATGCGATATTGGCAATCCAGAATAACAAAGCTTTTCCGTCATTAAATATTAAGAATCATTTAAATGAATCGTTTAGGGCCTTGACCAGTAGTCAAGACCATTCTAATTCAAGTCCGGTTAAACATGTGCTTTCTAACTCTTTTGGGTTTGGTGGAAACCAAACAACCCTAATTATTTCTAACGCATAGTATGAAGTACATCAATTCATATTCAGGTATCAATCGGCAAAATGCCCTGCCGAATCAAAATGATTGGGTAAATGATCTTTCTTCAAATTCCAGTGGATTAGAACTTCCTAATTTCAAAGAACATATCCAAGGTGTTCAATTGAGAAGATTGAGTAAGGTTTTGAAAATGTCTTTGGCTTGTGCTCAATTTTGCAAAAGTGAAATGACCGCGGATGAGATGGCCGGAATAATAATTGCTACTGGACTCGGATGTTTAGAAGACACAAGAAAATTTATGGTAGACGTGAATGCTTTTGACAGTCCGTCACCAACGCCTTTTATACATTCAACCCACAATACTATTGCAGGACAATTAGGATTGCATATGAAATGTCATGGATACAACATAACTCATGCTAACGTAGGCGCATGTCTGGAAAATGCATTATTGGATGCTTATTTGCAACCAGACCAAGGTTGGTACTTGGTAGGTGCTGTAGATGAAAAAATTGATTGGCTACAAATATTAATGGACCAAGCGCCAAATATGAAAGGTGTTGAAATTGGAGAAGGATCAACTTTTCTTGCAATTTCAAGTACCCCTTCTTCCATAGAATTAGAGGACGTTGGTGCATTTTACATTCCAAAACAGCAACTAACAACAACAGTAGTAGATTTTCTTGGTCAAAATGAGATAGACCTTACGGACGTAGATCTTGTTCTGAATAATGGAACTGCGGTAGATGGAGCTGGTGAACAGCTTAATTATCAAAATTATTGTGGAGCTTATTTTACGAACTCCGGATTTGGAATCGAATTTGGAATTCAAAAATTAAAAAGTGGTCTGAAAAGAGTGCTAGTTGTCAATACAATAAGAGAAAATCAAATTGGGCTAACTTTGCTCAAGCATGTCTAATATTCTGAATACCGTTTTTGCCATTTTAATTCTAGGAGGGATGGCGCTTGCTATTTATACGAACCACATTAGTTTTCAATTGGTAGTATTAGGTATAGCAACCGTTTATCTGATTATAATCGCCTGGGGAAGTGCTAATATTAGAGCCAATTTCTTTCTTAAATCAACCTCACATCTTCCAAAAGGTAAGCTGGCTATTACATTTGATGACGGTCCATCGGAACAGACGGAGAAGTTTTTAGACTACCTAAAATCAAAGAATGTTCCGGCTACTTTTTTTGTTATTGGTAAAAACATTGCGGGAAATGAAGATGTGCTAAAACGGATAGTTTCAGAAGGACATACAATTGGGAATCATTCCTATGCTCACGATTATATGTTTGCTTCCAGAGGTAAAAACCGCGTCCAAAAAGACATGACACGTTGCTCAGAATTGATAGAACAAACAACAGGAAAGAAGCCATTGTTATTTAGACCTCCATTTGGAGTAACCACTCCAACTTTAGCGAAGGCAATTAAGAAAATGGGGGTTCAATCAATTGGTTGGACCATCCGCACACACGATGGCGTTCAGCAAGATTCAGGTATAATTGGAAGGAACCTATTTAAGAAAGAACTAAGCGGAGCAATTGTCCTTTTTCACGACACGAACTTAAATAGCTTAGAAGTTCTAGATAAGCTAATTACTAGAACTGCAGAACTAGGCATAGAAATTGTGTCTTTACAGGAAGAGTTGAAAGCTTATGCTTAGAATAATAGTCATATCGATTTGTTTGATAATTGGGGTCCAAGCCAATGCGCAAAAATTAAATTCAGCGCAAGCCGATTCTGTTTTGAACCTATTAACCAAAAGAGCGAAGACGCTCAAAAGTCAGTCAATGGATTTTAACTTGGTTAAGAATATCAAAGGATTGCAGAACCCTATCAAACAAGAAGGAAAAATCAATCTTGAAAATCCAGATAAACTGCGGTACGAGATAATCGGATCAAAACCATGGAAAATGGTAGTTAATGGAAAGAATGTTTACACTAAGGCAGGCAATTCACCGATAGAAAAAAGTGGGATTGCCATGAAAAAAGTGCGTGACTTTATATTTAAATCAGTCAACGGAGAAGCCTTGATCGGTAAAGAATTCAATAAGAGTTTGGAGTTAAATGATCAGTTAATTCTGGTGACATTAACCCCCGCTTCAGGAATACTTAAAAAGCATGTTTCTGAAATAATAATCTGGTTTGATAATTCCCATGATGTAACAAGGTTTAGTATCGAACAGCCGAACGGAAATTCAACAGTTTACTCATTTTCGAACATGCAGAGGAACATTGTGTTGAAAGAATCATTATTTTTGCTAAAATGAGCACTGACAGAACTTTTTACACAAAACAATCAGTCACCAAAACGGAGACTGGAATTAGGGCTGAGCTTACGTTTCATGCTGAACATGATTTGTATAAAGGTCATTTCCCAGGGAATCCTATTACACCGGGTGTTTGTTTGGTACAGTCGATCAATGATTTAGTTGAAGATCATTTTGATGGTGCTCAAATCAAGGAAGTTCGTAAATGTAAGTTTACCGCAATCCACAATCCGAATGTTGTGCCTAATGTGGTCGCAGTGATCAATGTAAAAGAGGTAGATGGTGAGTTAAATGCTTCAAGTGTGATTGAAGATGAAAGCCAAGTTTATGTAAAATACCAAGGCACTTTTTCATAGGTGAAAACTTGTGTTCTCATACCAACGTACAATAACGCCCCCAAGATTTATAAAGTAATTGAAGGAGTTCTTAAACAAGGATTACCTGTACTTATCGTAAATGATGGTTCTACAGACGAAACATTGGACATTATTGAACCATTTAAGGATCATGTCGAAATTGTTTCATATGATGTAAACAAGGGTAAAGGTTTTGCATTGATGACTGGTTTTAGAAAAGCAAAAGAAAATGGTTTCGATACCGTTATCACCATTGATTCTGATGGTCAACATGATCCGAATGACATCCAAAAAATGCTCGAGATGCAAAATCAGCATCCAGGAAAAGTATTAATGGGTTCACGAGACCTTGAAGCAGCGGGGGCACCGAGTAAAAGCTCTTTTGGGAATAAGTTTAGCAATTTCTGGTTTCATCTAGAAACGGGAATAAAACTTCCAGATACTCAAACGGGATTTAGATCATACCCTCTAAATCCAGTTTTAAAAAGACGCTACCTAACGAAGCGATTTGGGTTTGAAGTAGAGTCAATTGTGAAATTAGCGTGGAGGGGAGTCGAATTCCTTCCTGTGAAAATAGCCGTAGATTATCCAGAAGATCGGATCACTCATTTCAAGCCATTTAAGGACTTTACGTTGATCAGTTTTTTAAACACTTACTTGGTCACTATAGGCATTTGTTACTACATACCGAGACGTTGGATTAAAGGGAAGAACTAGTTCCGTAATTATAACGATCCGATAAACCCTTTTGCTTCTTGATTATTTCGAATGTCTACTACTAGTTTTGGCTTTCGGCTGCTTTTCCAATTAAGTACTTTAACGATCGCTTCATTTGAGATTAATCGAATTTCTGGAGAAACAGAAAGTGCATTTTGCATGGCCTCTTTCAATTCATCTGGGTCAACTCTATTGGTGCAAAGAATGGTAACATTATCGTTTCCTTCTTCATTAGAATCAATAATGATACTATATGGCCAGACTTCTTGTTGCGCCAAGAATAATTGAATCGTTCTTGGATAAATCGTGGTGCCTTTATACTTAATTCGATGATCTTTTCGTCCTGTTATTGGGCCAAGTCGCAACGAAGGGTTTCCGCACGAACATTTGTCATAAAAGACTTTGCATATATCTCCTGTTTTATAACGGACAAGAGGCATTGCTTCAACTCCTAAGGGCGTAATTACAACTTCGCCTGACTCTGCGTTCGCAACAGGGTTTCCTTGATCGTCAAGCACCTCAGTATAAATTAAGTCAGAGAGTTCATGGCAGCCTTTGTGTTCTTTGCACTCAGTATAGGCAGTCGCCATTTCGGTACTCGCATATGTTGAATACAAGTTAACATCCCATTTCTCGGATATTCTTAAATGAAGTGCGTTCGGATTTAATTCAGGATCTCGAATAGGTTCGCCAATACATACGATGGATTTAACAGAACAATTTTGATAATCGATTCCCATTTTTTCCGCTTCATTTATAAGCAAAGGGACAAAAGACGGAATGGCAATAAGGTAAGTAGGCTTGTGTTGTAAAATAGTATCCCACTGGTTTTTAATAGACCCCGGTCCAACTCTAAGAATCCCTCCACCTAATTTTTTAATTCCCTCGTAGTAGGCTAGTCCGGCCATGAACTGCTTATTCATGGTTGTCATTAGCTGAAAACGATCATCTGAAGTTGCACCCGTTAAAGCCAGAGATCTTGCTTCATTATCTGCCAAGCGATCCATGTCGTTAAGAGATAAGTAAAAAGAAACTGGATTGCCTGTAGTGCCTGATGTGGTAACGATATCAAAAACTTGCTGTTGTTTTATAGAACGAAATAATTCATTATTAGCTGCAAGATCATCTTTTGTAGTAAACGCAATTTTCTGAAATTCGTCAATTCCAAATTGATCAAAGTTCACTTCGCCCAACTTTTCTCTGTAATAAGGGGAGTGCTGCGAGGCATATTTTACGGCATCAATTAGTGCCTGACTTATTTTAGCAGCTATTTGCATTTCTTAATTAAAGCTAATATTTTCTCTTCTTCCTCGATACTTGCAACGGTTTTTTCTAACGCCATTTGGAAGTACTTTTTGGCATTCTCTCTCTGTTTTGCTTTTTTAAAGAACAAACCAAGCATCATGTAAGTTTCATAGTACTCAGAATTAGATTGAATAAACTCATCAATTTTATCTGGAGTCATTTCGAGCGGCTCGCTGTAATTGAGGAAATCATTAATGGCCTTCTTGTGTTTTTTAAACACTAAAAACTGATCGTATTCATCACTATCTAAAAACGAATCGCTTGGAATCGAAAATTCCTTTTGATGCAAATCTGTTTCTGGTAATTGATCGGTCGCAAATATGGTATTCAAGTCATAACAGATATACTCGCCCAATTGCCAAGGAGCCGTTGTAACCCACATTTTAAGGTCAGCCGGCTGAAATATTATAGAATGATGTGCTAAAAGTTGATTGATCGCTCTTGGGTTACCATGACCAAGACCTTCTCCTTCACTTCTATCTCTGAGTACTTGAGCAATATCATTAAAGTCGAACCGACTTTTTTCAAGTAGCTTTTCCATGCGTAGGTGTCGAAAATTGGAATCGCTTTTTTCGATGTTTTCTAAATTTGATTCTGCAGTTTTAAATAAATCACTTTGAAAATGATTAGCACAAACTGTCTGATCCGTTCCTGATCTATACACATCCATCTCTTTAGGAGACTTTTCTATTAGAGCCGTTTCGTTTTCTTGAGCACTTGAAACCATTATAGCTTCGGATACAAATACCTTTCGTTTTGTAGCAATTTCAACGGCTTCATCTATAGTAGAAGCATACTGTAGTATCTCTCTGGCTACTACTGATATTGGATCTTTTGAAGAAGTTGGAAGAACAGATTTTGCTGCATTAAGAGAAACCGTTAAACCTTTTACATTCATTCCAGAAACCACACCTAAAAAGCCAGGCCATGAGAAACTTGCAAAAGGATGACCAGAATTCGGAGTAATAAAGGAAACAACTTTTTGCTTGGCAAATTCATCGCCCATATAAAAATCAAAATTCCTTCCTATTAATAAATTTCCATTCTCGGTTTTTGCACCCTTTACAGAAAACGAGCTGCAACCAACTAATTGATAATCGTTAAGTGCGTGACCAATGTCGTGTGCAGCATGATAATTTAAAACCCTCATGTACCGAGGCGCAATAAAGTTAAATTCTGTAGAGTACGCTTGACTTACTCCGTACATTTCTTTTAGATACTCATTTGGAATGTTTCGATCTAATTTACGATTGAACCAACCAACAAGATGTTTAAGGAAGAACTGTTTTACTTTTCCTGGAACCGCTTTAGAAAATTCTGTTACGAAAATTTCTTCTTGAATATGGATTTGTTCTTTGGCTAAAATGCCATATTTCGATCCAATTTCAAATGGACTTCCAGATAATTTTAATTCCCAAATCCCTTTTGAATTTTGTCTAATCCAATCCTTTCCAATGTGTTGTACACCATTTGCGGCTTGCTCTTTTTTTAAATCAAGAGCAGACTTGTCTTCAACTTTCGGGGGGGTTCTATAACTGAGGAAACTCACTGCTCGTGAAATTACGAATAAGTTAAGTCTTTAGGAAGCTATTGGATGAAAAGAAAGTGATGAGAGCACTTTCCATTTAAATAGATTCTGAGACTCTATCGAGATTGATTCTGATAATTAGGTGTTGTTTAATGTAAGTATTGCCGATATGCCTGGAAAACGATTTTAATCTGCGTAAAACCGCATCTCTTCGCAGTACTTTGCAACTGGTTCGGTAAGCAAGTACCGAACATCTTTGCCTTCTTTAATGGAGCCTCTAATGTGACTTGCTGATATTTTCATTAGTGGAGCATCAACCATTATAAATTTAGGATGTTCAAGTAAAGCACTTTTTTCTGGTGCATTTTCCAACTCTTGCGTGGTTAGTATTCTTGGGTACACAAAAACTCGATGATGTTTGATGATTTCTTCGTAGTTCTTCCATTTGTGGAAAGATCTCAAGTTGTCCTCGCCCATAATCAGTGAAAAATGGTAGTCTGGATATTTTTCCCTCAAATGTAATAAAGTTGTAACCGTGTAAGATGGCTGAGGGAGCTTAAACTCGATGTCAGATGCAATTAGTTTTCTGTTGTCTTCAACGGCCAAATTCACCATGTATAGCCGATGTAAATCTTTGAGTAAAGATTTCTTCTCTTTATGTGGATTCTGAGGGGTAACTATAAACCAAACTTCATCGAGCTCATCTTCTTGAACTAAGTGATTTGCAATAATTAAATGTCCAACATGAATTGGGTTGAAAGAGCCAAAAAACAGACCAATTTTTTTACTCATTTAGAATGGTTTTCATTCTGAAGTTGCCACTTTTCCCGCCATTAGTCGTGAACTTACCTCCAATAACATAAGTGTTCATCGCTACTGCTTTGGGATCGTGAAGCACCTCCATTATGACGGCCGAACCATGAGAATTATTGCCGATTACTAAGGGCATTATGTTTCCTTGAATTAAAACAATGGCCATGGTATCACCAATTATTGATCTGTTTTCAATAATGCTTTGCTGGACTTCTTCACGAAGTTCCAATCCAAGTATATACAGATCCTCTGTGTTGGCGAGCAAGTGAAGTTTGAAAGGGAGATCTACTTTTCTCGCGCCTAGGGTGTTCCAGCCTCGGTGAACGGTTGAAGAATCTAATTCTACAGTTAAGTAATAATTTTTAATATCAACGAGTTCAATTTTAGTGATCATTTTCCAACCAGTTTTGAACTTCCGAGCATAAACTTCTCGAACTAACGAGTCTCTTCCACTGTTAAATTTTATTCGTACTTCATTACCGCGCTTCTCAGCTACTTCAAAATTATGTGCATTATTAAAAAACTCGAATCGACAATATTTAATATGTTTTCTGTTTTCGAAATAATTTTCTCGCCCGAATTCGCTACACAACGATTCTGCATCTTCGATGTCGTTTTTCACAACATGATTAGAGAAAGATATGGCCAAGTTTATGGCATCCTCCTGAGCACAGATGGTGGAAGCAGTAAGGATTAATAATATGAAGGTGAAAACTTTCAAGTAGCTAGAAATTTAATGACCACATCTTCAGCTTCTTGGAGAGCATTTTCTAAAACGTCATTTACTAAAATGTGATCGTAGTGTTGAGACATAGTTAGTTCCTGTCCAGCTTTTCCAACTCTTCTTTGAATGCTTTGTTCATTTTCTGTTTGACGAGAACGGAGCCTTTTCTCTAAAGCGTCAATTGACGGAGGTTCAACAAAAATAGATAAGGCAATATCCTTAAAGTACTTTTTTAGGTTTATTCCCCCCTGTACATCCACATCAAAGATTACATGCTTCCCAGATGCCCAAATACGTTCAATTTCTGATCTCAACGTTCCGTAGAAACTATCATCATAAACTTCTTCCCACTCAATAAATTGACTGAGCTCAATTTTTGATTTGAAGTCTTCAATGCTAAAGAAATAGTAATCTTCCCCATCAACTTCATTGTTTCGTTGTTTCCTGGTACAAGCAGAAACAGAAAATTCTAGGTTGAAATCTAACCCAAGTAAATGATGGACAATAGTTGTCTTACCTGCTCCTGATGGAGCGCTGAATATGATGGCTTTACCACTCATTTCTAATGGCATCAATTAGTAATTCTTTGTTCATTTTACTGATGTCGACCCAAGAAGTTTCGTTTTTCAACGTGTTTTTTCTTGAATTACAGTGCATTAAGCACCTGTTCCTTAATTTTTTCCAATTCGTCTTTCATTTGGACGACCAATTTCTGCATTTCACTATGATTAGCTTTCGAACCCATTGTGTTGATTTCTCTTCCAATCTCTTGACCAATAAACCCTAGTTTTTTTCCTTGAGCACTGCCGTTTTCCAGTGTTTCTTTGAAATATTTTAAGTGGTTATCTAATCGAACCCGCTCTTCTGTAATGTCTAACTTTTCCAAGTAATAGATCATTTCCTGCTCCATTCGATTGCTATCGATTAAATCTCGGTCTTTAAATTCTTCAAAATGACCTTCAATTTTGTCTCGAACTGATTTTGTTCTTTCAATTTCTAAAGGTATCACCGCTTTTGCACAATCCTCGATGTTGTTAATGCGAAGTAAGAAGTCTTCTGCCAGTGAAGCACCTTCTTGTTCTCTAAAAGCGCCAAATTTTTCAACGGCTTCATTTAGTAATTTTTCAATTCCAGCCCATTCGTTTTCATCTAATTCTTTTCGCTCTTGTTTCATAGCGTCCGGCATCTTTAATATAGTTGCCATTAAATCGTCAGTCTTCATGCCAAGCTCTTCTGAGATCGCAGCGATTTGACCGTGGTAGTTTTTTACTGCATTTGTATTGATCGTATGGTTAATATCTTCACCATTCGAATCAAAATAAATCGATAAATCGATTTTTCCTCGAATCAGTTTTTTAGATAGCTTATTTCTAAGTGGAATCTCCTTCTCCTTATAAACACCTGGCATTCTTACGTTTAAGTCAAACTGCTTACTGTTAACAGAGCGTATTTCAATGCTAAATTTTTTATTCCCGATTGTTCCTTCAGCTTTACCGTAGCCAGTCATGGAAAGTATCATAGTCGATTTTAAATTGGTCTGTAAAGGTACGAAAACAGACGGACCGTATGGGAGTAGGGGGTATTATTTAAGTCAAGAAGATTCCAAAGATGGAATTAGCACTTCTTTTTGTGACTCTTTTTGGGCTTGTTTCCTCCTAAGAAGTCACTGGTTTTGTGATGAAGTATTGTAAATCTGAAAAAGAATCCATTTTAGGTCCTGAACTCCAAAACTATTCCTTCTAAAACCTACGTCATAAAAAGTTTGTACATGTTCCCTAGTAGTATTGTTTGGGTGAGCTTCAAAACTAAACTCATGTTCTTCGCAAATTTCAGCCTGGGCTAAAATCCCATCCAGCAGTTTTTTTTAAGTTCTCAGGACTAAAAAAAGCAGGAGTTCCTCCACCTAAATGGATTTCTTTAATTCGTGGTTTTTCATCAAACAAATCACAGTATAAAACCCACTCTTTTAAAACGGTTTCTACATAAGGTTGTGCAACTCCATATTGTTTTGTAATTCTTTTGTGGCATCCACAAAAAGTACAAAGACTGTTAATTTATTTTGTTCAATAGTTTTATATTCTCTGGCTGATAACTTAAGCTTATTGCTGTTTCTTTAAATGATTCACTGTAAACTCATTTTGCTTTCTTCATAATTCTAACTGTTGTTTTTTATTTAAAACAGTCTCTGTTTTTATGTCACAGCAAAGTTAATAACTCTAGCTGCTATATTAATAATTGAAATTATTTAAAAAAATCACTTTTTAAATCGAATATCTTTCGCTAATTTTAATACCCTACATTAAACTTAATTTAAGTATGAAAACAAAACTATTTTTCACAATCACACTCATTTTTGTTGGATGGAACGCAAAAGCTCAATGTAATCCTGCAATACCTTCAATTGCGTTAGTGGTTAGCTCTACAGACACTGTTTCTCCTGGCAACTTACCCATTTGGGTTTGCGGTGGTGGTAGTCTCACTTTAGATGGAGGATTCCATAATGTATATCTCGAAACTGGAGCAACGATGATGACACAAGGAGGCATCGATACAATATATGTGAAAAATGGTGCTACGCTAAATATGGCAGGAGGAATACATGTTGTTTATTATGAAAACCTTTTAGATCTCAACATCACAGCAGGAGCAGCGACAAACATTCCCTGCACTTCTATTAATTTTGACTACAGCAATGGACCTTCAAGTGGATGCATAATAACATCCCTTCCTTCCGAAACCGAAACGAATATTTCGGTTTATCCTAACCCATCTTCAGGGATTTTCAAAATAAATTCGTCCATCCAAAAAGGCACATTCGAGATTTACAATTTACAAGGCAAAAAAGTGTACAGCGGCAGTGTTAAAAGTAATTTTCAAATTGATATTTCAGATCAATCTAATGGAATTTATTTCCTTAAATTATTAACCATTGAAGGAGTCGTAAATAAGAAAATAATTCTTAATAGACTATCTGCTAAATAAAGTCGAATCCTGATTGATTATTCACCCCTCCACCTAAAGTTGAACTAATATCCCAGTGCTCTTCTAATTAAATTAGAAGGAAGAGCACCAACCTCCGCATAGTTCATCACTTCACCCTTTAAGCAACCAGCCTTTTGTTTTTATCCTTTTTTATGAGACATAAGCAGCGACTATATTGCGTTTCAGTTATATCCTTACGCCAATTACCCTTCCCTTCGACTGCGCTCAGGGTAAACTTCTTCATTGGTGTTCGCTAAACGCTCACACCAATTACCCATTCGACAAGCTCAGGGTAAATTGCTCCATTGGAGTTCGCTAAACGCTCACACCAATTACCCATTCGACAAGCTCAGGGTAAACTGCTCCATTGGAGTTCGCTAAACGCTCACCCCAATTATGCAAACATCATCAATTTGCTCTAAGTTGCCTTTCCAGTTTTCAAATGCTTTGTCAATAATTAAGCTTTGTTCTTCCATTGGTTTTTCTTGTATGGAAAGCAGTAATTCACGAAAAGCTTTGGTTTTAAACTTCTTACCCTTTTCTCCCCCAAATTGGTCAACGTAGCCGTCTGAAAAAATATAAATACGGTCTCCTTTTTGTAATTCAAACGTGTGGGTGATGTAAGGTTGTGGCTTATCAAATTGCCCGATAGGTTGTTTATTAGCTTTGGTCTCCAGCACTTCTCCGTTTCTTATTATCCATAAAGGGTTGTGTGCTCCGGCATATTTTAATGTATTGCCTTCTAAAGAACACAAAGCAATGTCCATCCCGTCTTTTACATCTTCCTCACTTTTTTCAAATTCTGAGATGACAATTTCACGGGTTTTATCTAAGATTTGACCTGGATCTGTTAAACCATGTTCGCGCACACTACGGTTAAGACCATTATTGCATACAACGCTTACCATTGCGCCCGGCACCCCATGTCCTGTGCAATCGGCTGCCGCAAACAGCACCATGGTTTCGGACTGTTGATTGAGCGGAGTTGAAACCACCGACTCCATCCAATAAAAATCTCCCGCTACTACATCTTTTGGTTTGTAAAGGATAAAACTCTCAGGTAAATACTCTTTTACAATTTTTAATGGCGGCAATATGGCACTTTGTATGCGTTTAGCATACTGAATACTATCGGTTATTTCTTTATGGGCTTCTTCTACTTGTTCTTTTTGCTTTTCTACTTCTTCCTTTTCTTTTTTAATTTCCCGTGTAGCTTCTTCCACCTCCATTTCAAGTTCTTTTTGGCGTTGTTTGAGTTTGGCGGTTCGCCAACGAACAAATCCAAATATCAATAACAGAGCACTAATTCCATACCCTGTTCTTGCCCACCAAGTATGCCACCAAGGTGGATGTATGGTAAACTCATAGTCAAATGGCTCGCTCCATTCTCCACTTCCGCCTATAGCACCTACTTTAAAAGTATAAGTGCCATAAGGAATATTACGGTAATCTGCTTTGGCATCATGGCTTGGCTGGCTCCAATTACTGTTTAGCCCTTCCATAATATAGCTGTACTGTATTTTATGAAGAGCAGACCAGTCTATGGCAGAAAAATGAAAGGTAAGGTGGTTTTTATTGTAAGGTAACTCAAGGTTTAAAGGGTAGTTTTCAAATTGCTGCACCCCATTGAACTCAATTTCAATGCCCAAACTGTCTGTGATGTTACGATAATCTATAAATGCTTCATTAACATCCAATTGCCTTAAATAAATTGTTGGTGGGTTTTCTGTTGAAGTGTATTTATTCATATCCAGCATGGTAAGACTTTTACCACTGCCCCACCACATACGATTTTTACTGTCCAAACAAACGCTATTGGAATAAAAATCCATGCCTTTTAGACCATCATTTTTTTCAAAACGAGCAATATCGTAAGTAACTTTTTTCGTTTTTTCTACGCCTGCCTGCCGGACAGGCAGGTTTTCTGGTTGTAAACCAACCCCATCTACTACCACAACTTTATTTAGCCCATTCTCTGTGCTTAACCAAAGGTTTCCGCTTTTATCTTCTAAGATGGACCAGACGGTATTGTTGGATAAGCCCCCTTTTTGGGTGAAATGGGTAAAGGATTGAGAAGTAGCTTTTTTATGTTTTTTAAGGTCTTCTCGAACTCCCATATCATGATCACAAGTCCCCTCGCGGCATGGGTTGGTCGTTTCACCGTTGTACATGCTTACCCCTCCGTCATAAGTTCCGAACCAAAGGTTTCCGCTTTTATCTTCTAAGATGGAGAAGACGATATTGTTGGATAAGCCTTCTTTCTCTGTAAAATGGGTAAAGGATTCCCCGTTGTACATGCTTACCCCTCCGCCATTCGTTCCGAACCAAAGGTTTCCGCTTTTATCTTCTAAGATGGACGAGACGTAAGAAGAAGCCATGCCTTGGTCCACATCTAAGTATTGCATATTGTTAATGGCAGCATCTTTAAAACGAGGAGGAAGAGCATTGGTGGGTTGGGGTTGGTTGGTCGGTACGGTTTTTCCTTTTGCAGGTATGGGGATGCCTGTTTGTAGGGTGTCACCAGTGCTGTTTACTAGGTAATGGGAGGTGTCATTTTCAGTTATTTCACCAACTAAAATTGTTGTTAAGGAGTCTTTGTTTACTGGTATTACCGTTAAGTTGTCTGGTGTTTTATGTACGTTGGGGTGGGCGTTGTAAGTGCTGTCAGACGGGGTGTAAAGCACAACTTTGGGTTGAGCCACACTGTCTGGGTGTATGGTTTTTCCTTTTGCAGGGATGGGAACTCCTGTTATTAGGGTGTCTCCGTTTTCTAGGATTAAGGGTTGTATGGTGTCTCCTGTAATTGGGTTGAGAGTATAGCCACTTTCGGGGTTGGCTTCTATTGTTTGGGGTTGGGGGTATAAGGTGCAGGAGTAGTTTTTGTTTCTTTGTTGCCTGTACAAGCTACTAAAAGCAGAAAGGGGAGTAGGCATTTTAGTTTTGTTTTCATTTTTGGGTTATGTGCTACAACGTTGTGGCTAAAATACGTAAAACGGTTGGTTAGGCTTGGGTTATGCAGTTTAGGTCTTGTGTGTGCCCAGAATGGGCATCTTTAATTTACCGTAAGGTAAATTATTCAGCTAGAGGGTGCAAGTCCCTTATAGGCAGGTGTAACGGATTGAACCATTAGTAAGCTGTAAGGTTGCTAACCGTAAGGTTAGGACTGAAGTTATTTGTGATTGAATAAAGAACAAATACCGAGTACAAAATTCGGTACTGACCCTTCGACAAGAGCTCAATATAAACCAAGCAGGAACCGAATAAGAGTCATAGTTGTATAATACTCCCCAAAATTAGGACAGGGATTTAAGTTTAAATTTACCCTGACAAATATGAAGAAAACAAGAAGAAAATTTAGTTCATCGTTCAAGGCTAAAGTAGTCCTAGAAGCGA
>JBLIOB010000029.1:0-24291 GCA_047639575.1 Parvicellaceae bacterium | reverse complement strand
TAAAATTGTAAAATCTACGCACATTAAAATCATTAAGGCATCTATACGTGCTGCATTATTAGAAGAGGATTCTAAATGGTTAGAAAGCTTAAAAGGCGAATGTGATAAATATTTAACTTCGGGTGATAAATATTTGCTCATCTCCATCCCTCAAAGTAAGTCAGATAAAGATGCAAATGGAATGGTGACTGCAGTTGACAAATATTTGACTGAATTAATTGGTTCGGGTAGCGTAGATAAAATTAACTCCAGTGCCTCGTGTAAATCAAACATTAAACAGATTAAGAAGCACTATAAAGTTGTTCGTTTGTCAGCGTCAGCGCGTAAATCAACTAAAATGAACTCGGTTGCAGAGTCTCTTTATTATTGGTCTGAGTTTTTATCGGATCCTCAAAACCGGATTTCTCTAACAACTCACCAGAAAAACCGCATCTCGGAATGGAGATCGATTGCCTATCTGATTGATAAGGACAAGAAATATTTGAAATAACATTTTTTAAGAAGATTATTATATCTTCACTATATGAAAAACATAACCTATTTCATCCTACCCTTAATAGCTTCTTTAGTTTTAATTATTTCCTCCTGTTCAGAAATTGAGCTTACAACGTCTGATGCGATTGAAGACACGCTGGAACTAGCAGTTGATTCTTCTGCTTTAGCTTTTGAAATGGAAGATGAAGAGTTAATAGAAGATCGATTGAAACTAGACAATGGGGTAAAATGGGTTGTTAATAGTACAACTATGGCGGTACTTGAAAACATGAACGCAAAATGTTCAGATTTTGATGGAACGGATCATGTTGAATTAGGCAACTTACTTATGTTTCAGGTGAACGATATGCTTGAGAATTGTACCATGACAGGACAAGGACATAACCAACTGCATGTTTGGCTTCTTCCATTAATTGATGGTATCAACCAATTGCAATCTAAAGATTCAGAAGATCTAACTGGAATTACACATTTACTCAGTGTTTTTAATGACTTTTTCGAAAGCGCACCTGAGGTTTAATATTTTTTCTTCTAATTGTAATTCATGAATTTTGTTTTTCTACTCAATTCAATAGAATCTGCGCATCAAACTGATACCGCAATAGTCTTTCCAGAGAGTTTAGTTACTTATCAGCTATTTTATCAACGGGTTCATGCCATAGCGCATCAAATCGGAACTTCTAATACACCAAAAAAAATTATTGTAGCATCTAGCTATGATCTTGATTGTTACGCTTCAATAATTGCGATTTGGCTTACTGGCAACACCTATATACCATCAAGACCTGGCCGGATTAGCGCAACTATTCAAAAGCATAATCCTGATATATTACTTTCAAATACAATTCCGAAAGAAGGTATACGTTGGGTTGATAATAGTAATTGCGAATATAAAGGAAACGTCAATTCTACCTATAATGGTGATGCAACAGCTTACATTCTAAGCACCTCTGGAACAACAGGGACGCCTAAATACATACCGGTCTCCTACTCCAACTTAAGTTGTTTTGTCGATTCGTTTCTTTCATTGGGCGTTGAGCTAAAGTCAAGCGACTCTTTTCTCCAAATGACCGAGATGAAATTTGACATGAGCATTATATCAACCCTCATTCCTCTTTGCATTGGAGCATCAATTCATACGATTGATATGGAGGGCATAAAATCTCAAGAAGCCCTTAAATGCTTATTGGATCGAAATACTACCATTTGTATTGCTCCTCCTTCCTCTATTAAATTATTAGAACCTTATTTACCTGAATTACATCTTCCCTTTTTAAAACATACGTTTTTTGGAGCGGAGGCACTTGAGACTAACTTGGTCTACAAATGGCTGGCTAGCGCCAAAAATTCCGGATGTACAAATCTATATGGACCTTCTGAAGGTGGCATATTCGCTACTTCATATACGTGCGGTGATTCTGAAACGGGACCATTCATTCCTATAGGAAAGAATTGTAAAAACATAAACTCCATCATCGTTGATGGTGAGCTATGGATCTCGGGAGAACAAGTGTTCAATGGCTACTCAGACAATTTATTATCGGAATGCGCTTTTGAATTACTAGAGGAACAAACTTGGTATAAAACAGGAGACTTGGTTGAATTAGAATCAGATGGGAATTATGTTTTTAAAGGTAGAAAAGATCGTCAAATAAAGATCTTGGGTAAACGTGTTGAATTGAAAGGAATTGAAGAATTACTGCTGAAAAAGCTAAATCTTAAAACTCGCACTACTGTTATTCAAAATAATTTAGGGATAATACATTATGGTCTCTTTACTGAACAGTCAAATGCGACCGCTAAAGTTGAAGACATACTAAGTGATAATGAATTCCCCACTCCAAGATGGATAAATGAAATTAGCGATCTAATCTTATTAGACAAATCTCCTAGCGAACAGAATTTAGCAAACCTACATTCACTCTATCGAGAATCTAACAAACTGATTTTAAACAACGACTATAGTATAGTTACAAGTTGTTCGAATTGGCCTAACTATGTTTTTAACATTCAAGATCTCTCACATTCAATAGCTACCATTGTTACCGCAATTAAAGAAGGTAAAGCTCCGAACAATCTGTTAATTACGGAGAGTCAATTAGACGCAAATGAAAGTGAAATAAATAACCAGGAGCTTGTTCCTGTATCTATTTGGCCTCTTTTGAGCTGTAATCCTTTGCAATTAAACCTTAACGTTGGAAATTCAAGTGTTCTTATAACCGAAATAGCCATAGAACAGTTAGAGGAATGGTTAAAGTTGGTTGAAGCAAATTTTGGAAAACAAGACTCTTCCCTATTTGAGAGATTGATGAAGCAATCTTGTAAATTATTTCTTGCAACAATGGGATCTAAAAAAGTAGGTGCTGCAATGGCCTACACTAGAAATGGTGTAACCGGGATTTATCATGTTTCTGTTCTGAAATCACACCAGAAGTTAGGTGTTGGTAGCAGGTTAATTAAGGCTTGTAATGCCGAAGCTTTAGCAAACGGATCTGTAAAAACTATTATGCAATCGTCAAATCAAGGATTGTCTACATGGGAAAATATGGGCCTGAATCAAAAAGGAAATCTCTATCTTTTAAAACTTCCAATCAAATGAAGACTAAAGAGGAGATATTAGAAGAGCTAACGCCAATATTTAGGTCGGTATTAAATAGACCAGAACTTGTGCTTAAATTCGAATATTCCGCTGCAGATATTGATGCCTGGGATTCCTTAAACCATGCCATATTAATTGGTGAAGTAAGAAAATATTTCAACGTTAATTTTAAGCTGAAAGACGTTCTAGCACTTAAAACAGTAAGTGATTTATGCAACTTACTAATTCGAAACAAGGTTTAATCGAATGGAAATTGCACACTTTCACTATTTGATATTCTTGGTTGTTTCTGTGCTCGGTTTTTATTGTGTTTCTTCCAAATACAAATGGTTAATCTTACTTACTTCAAGCCTTATATTCATAGGGCTACACAGCTGGACAGCCCTTGGTTTAACTCTTTTCCTTTCGTTGTTTAATTTCGCTGCAGGCAAACACATTTATGGTCGAATTAAAAAAGATGAAAAAAGGACACATTTAATTGGAATCATCCTCTTAAACCTGCTGGTTTTGGGACTATTTAAATACCTAAACCTGTGGAATAAAGGCATTGGATGGTTGGGAGATCTTTTTGTTTTCAATCCAGATGATTTGTTGATCATCTTGTTCCTTCCAATTGGAATTTCATACATTGTTTTTCAGGCGATAAGTTACCAAATTGAGATTCACCGAGAGCAGCTAGAACCTCAGCGAAGTTTGGGTTTCTTGATGACTTATCTGGCTTTTTTCCCTAAGATTACAGCGGGTCCTATTGAGAAACCAAAAGCCTTCATTGATCAACTTACGCAACCGGAAGTCAAGTACGATAATTTTAGAGACGGCTTTAGGCTGTTGCTGTGGGGTCTTTTTAAGAAGATTTTTATATCCGCTAATATCCATGCTCTAATCCAACCGATTTTCGATCATTCTGACTTGTACAGCGAAAAGGTCTTTATTGTTGCAGCGTGTCTTTACACAATTGAAATTTATGCCGATTTTTCTGGATATACTGATATGGCCAGAGGTGCTGCGAAGCTGTTTGGAATTAAGCTGAGTGATAATTTTGACAGACCGTTGATCTCCACTTCACTCACTGAATTTTGGAGACGTTGGCATATAACCTTGTCGACTTGGGTAAACGATTACGTTTATACTCCCCTTTCTATGTGGTTATCACTCAAATTCAACCCAGGTAAATGGGTGATCGTAATAACTATATTAATCAGTTTTGGAATTATTGGCGTTTGGCATGGTGCAAACTGGACGTTTCTTTGTTTCGGTCTAATACAGGCATTTGTATTGATCCTTGAAATACTCACTAAAAAGACTCGGATAAAAATTTTAAATAGTAAAGTCAAGCCTATTATACAATTCCTTGGGGTCATTTTTACTTTTGCCGTTTTTACTTTTTCATGCCTTTTCTTTAAGGCTAATGGAATGTCAGAATTGATGAATTGGTTTGGAGAACAATCATATACTTCAGAACCAACTGGAATTCTTAAATGGATTAAAAGTACCTCAGTTCAACGTGTCGGTCTAACCGTTGTTTGCTTTGTAATTGTAGATCATCTATTTCTTAAGAAAGGCATTGTACATTGGTGTAGCAATCAGCCCAGTTGGCTAAGATGGATCGTCTATTCTGTTTTGCTTTATGCTATACTAGCCGGCTCTCCTCTTGAAATCGAACCCTTTATTTACCAAGCATTTTAATGAAAGTTGTAAAGAAAATATCGATTAAACTCACTTTGCTAATAGGCGTATTGGTGATTATGAACTTTGTCTATAAAGAGTTCCAAATGTCTTCGGATGTGGCAGAGTTTGCAAATGGTTATGATCAAATGCTGGCTAAAACAACTGATGCGAACCTAATTTATTTCGGAGATTGCTCAGATTCGTATAGAGCTAATGGATATCAAGACCTTCCAGGCATTGGAGAATTGATAGATGAAAAATTTGGCGACTTAAATGTGGCTAATCTAAGTGCCAATGGTTTTCACCCTGGAACGTATTTGAAATTAGCCAAAATGGTTGAGCATGAAAAACATCAAGGAAAGAAAACCTTTGTTGTAACGATGAACCTTAGAGCGTTCTCCAGCAAAATAATTCATGACTTTACTTATGACCCTGTTATAAACAGACAACTTCAATTGATTGACCCTAGAGTCCCAGATCTTGTCAACAGAGCTTGGCTAACCTATTATAGAAATCCTCCTAATTATAGATCTATTATGGAAGGTTTAATTGAAGAAGGTTGGAAAAGAGATAGTTTGCCATCGAACTATCCTCATGCGACTTTATATGACTGGTACCATTCTTACGACTCTGAGCCGGCAGATTGGACCATTAACAATGACTATGCTCAAACTTATTTGTATGATTTTGGATTTTTAATTAACGACCAAAATCAACGGGTGCAGGATTTTGATGAATTAGTTGAGCTCTGCGCCAGAAATGATTGGGATTTATATTTCCATATTTTACCTATTGATTTCAAAGCTGCTACTAAAATGGTAGGTGCAAAACTTACGCGATTAATCTCTACGAATAAAAAATATTTGGTTAATCGTTACAAAAATGTGATTGATAACTCTGGTTTAATTGAGTCTAAAGAATTCATTGGAGACTATGCTGGCTCCCACTATTCATTATTTGCTAGAGATAAGATGGCCGAACAAATAGGCAAATTCGTTTTAAACAGACCGTAACTTCCTGCTTCTAGATTAAAAAATATTTAATCGGATTGTCACTTTCTAAGTTTTACCGCATTATTTATGAAAAGACACTTATTTCTTCATCATAAACAGACCTACAAATATGAAACGTATAATCACTGGAATCCTTATCGCGTTTATCTGTCCATTTATGATCAGCTTGACGATGTCAGAAGACAACCGTATGACCATGGTTGCTAATTCTCAGTTATCGGAAGTTCAAGGAGGCCAATACATTCAATCATCATTTAAAAGTAAGGCCAAAGGCGATGTGAAGTTTGTAGCGTATTTACCGCCAGGATGGTCTGCTGCTGATACGATAACGAAATATCCACTTCTGGTTTATCTGTATGGACAAGGAGGCACCGAGTACAGCTTTTATCGTGTTGTACGAGCACAACAATTAAACAAATGGGTCAACGATTCATTGGTTCAGCCTTTTATTGTAATATGTGTTAGAGGAGAAGAAATTGAATTTGGTAAAACTTGGGATAAACAGAAAATACAATGGTACACTTCAACCAACGAGAAAATGCTAACGAATGAGGGTGATGGTGAGCTAAGAGACTTCTGTCGAAAAAAGCTACATGCTGGATTTTCACCAGATCAGATTGCGTTAGAAGGACAATCTAGAGGAGCAACTGGAACCTTATACTATGCACTGAAGCATCCAGATAAATTTAGCTCCTTCATTTCCAATGCCTACGTAAGTGATTATACGTTGAGTTCATTAAAATATAATGCGCGGAAGAACAAAACAAAGTTAAAAACCAATGGTGTTAAGCTTAGAATGGAAATTGGCACTAAAGATTGGTTCGTTGAATATTATCATCGAAAAGGAACATACATTATGCATGACTATCTTAACTCTTTAGACATTCCGCATGAATTTGATACTCTATCAGGAGGTAATCACGGTTTCCAATACTTTTGGAATCAACCAAAAGATGGTTACGAAAACAATGGTCTGTTTCATTTACAATTTCACGACAAAGCTTGGAAATTAGCCCAGTCCGCAACAGACTCTATTCCTTAACTAGAACGGAAATCGCTGCTATCGTTCGGAAATCCGTACTTATAGTTCGATAAGTTGCTTTACTTTTCAGATTAACGACATTGGAAATTAATTGATTTGAATTAAGTACATTGAACAATCGTTCTAAAACGGAATATGAAAATCCGAATCCTTCTGACTCTTATTTTGCTCTTAGGTTTTTATACAGCCGGAGCTCAGATTGATCGTGCTAAAATTGCAAAAGAAGCAGACCGATTCTTTCAATCTGAAAATTATTCAGCAGCCCAACCATTATATAATCAGCTACTTACGCTGAGTTTAAAAGACCACGATCTGAATTATAAATTTGGAACCTGTTTGCTTTATACTAGCCACAGTAAATCCAGCGGTTTAACTCGGCTAGAGTATGCAGTTGAATCACCTTCAATATCCAACGAAGCATGGTATTATTTAGGACACGCTAATCATCTTAATTATAAGTTTTCTGTTGCAATAGACTGCTTTGATCGATATATAGCTGAAGCTTCGAAAGATGATCCCTTCATAAAGCGGGCTATTACTTCTATTGAACAATGTAAAAACGCCCAAAAGCTTTTAAAGAATATCACTAAACTTCAAATTATTGCTAAACGTAAAATGAAGACAGATCACTTTTTTAGGCTTTATGATATGGATAATATTGGTGGAGTGATCATTCCTGTTACTGATGAACTTCTATCAAAGCTTGACAAAAAAAACAACCACTTTCCAATTGTACATATCCCGCCATGGCCAAAAAAATCAATTTACTTCTCTAGTTATGGACAAAAAGGAACAAATGGCCTTGATCTTTATAAAATCGACAGACTGGAAAATGGTGATTTTTCAGAACCGCAGATCCTTCCTATGACTTTAAACACCTCGTTAGATGAACGTTATCCTTTCCTGTCGCCTAACGGAAAATGGCTCTATTTCTCATCTCAAGGACATAACAGCATGGGAGGGTATGATGTTTTCAGATGTAGTTATAATGTTAAAACAGATAAATATGGGCCTCCAACAAATATTGATTTCCCAATTAATAGTCCTGGAAATGACATCTTATATGTTCACGACAGCTTATATCACAGACAATATTTCACTACAGACAGAGCTTCAAAATTTGGAGAGGTGTATGTGTATGAATCAAGCCTATAAAAACGACCAGAAAACCAATCTGTAATCATTGGAAACTTCTTTAATAAAGTCAATTCAACTAATAATGAGATAAAAATCACCGTGTTTCGGACTTCAACCAAGGAAGCTCTTAAAGTAGTTTATAGTCAGTCAAATGGTGAATTTCAAATTCCAGTTCAACCCAACGACACACTTACCTACCAGGTTGAGGTCTTGGGGGAGCATAAAATATTTAGCGGACAAACCATATCACCATCTACCAAAGAGAATTTACATCTGTTTAAACAAGATCTTTCACTGGACCTCATTAATGGGGTTGAGCGGTTAGTTATTAAAAACTTATTTTCTTTTGAATATTCCAATTTGGAAAAGGAATCAATTCGATCCTCATATTATACTTCTCTGGCGAGACCAAATACATCTCAAGAAGATTCTAGCCAGATGGAATCTTCAGAAGTTTTCATGGAACCTGATTTAACTGCGGACACTTGCATTAAGGTTTACAAGCACTTTTTCAAGTACAATAAGAACCTAATCGATGATCTCAACAATCCGCAGCTAGCGTGCTTCGTTGAATGTTTTCGAGCAAGCGTAGAGCGTAAAGGAAAAATCAAGATCTATATAGAGTCAAGTGCATCCAAAGTACCAACCAAAACTTACAAGTCTAATATAGAACTGGCAGAAGTTCGGAAGAACCTGGCTGTGAAAATGGTTATCAAATTTCTCAGAACACTCAATACATCTCCAGATGCTTATGAAATTATTGTTTCTCACAAAGTACAAGGGCCAGAGTATCAAAACGACTTTATTAAAAATAAGGCGGCCTATGAAAAATGGCAATACGTCATCATCCAGTTAGAATAAAAACCCAAATATTCTCTATTGTCAACTTTAGAAAACTGATTGTGGACTTTGGGAAAATCAAGCTGTGTAGATCCATTATTCTGCCGTACACTTACAATAACAAATCGGAACAACAGTATAATAACTGAAGATTTGAAAGCCTATCGGCATCCAACCTAAAACTGAGCACGCAATGTGAAAAAGACCAGTTGGTGTCTGGTAAATAGGTTTAAAAGGGAGAATTGCAACAGCGCTCCCTTTTTTTTATTCCTCCTATTTCGTTCTTTTAAGCTCTAGATCTTGAAAATCATAGCTAAAATCAATGTTTGGTGAAATGCCTTTCATGGTAAACCCAGTTGCTTTACCATCTTCATCCAAAACAAACATTGCAAATGCATTGCATTCCATGTCTTGGTAATCCCATTTAATCGCAAAAGTATTGGCTTGATAAAAAGACATTGGTCCTGAAAGTTTAGGAGATCGTTTAGAAGACATATAAAGCTGTCCTTCTTTCATAGATACTTCTATATCACCAAACCAATTATCCTTATAGGTTCCGATAAAGCTTTCTGTTTTTACCTTTGTCTGATCTGTCTTTTTTACTGTTTCCCAAACTGCTTTGACTATAGAGTCTTCTCCTGCAGATCTGTTTTCGATAACTCCGTGGATAAAAGTAAACCAGTCTTTCTCTTCCACTTTTTGGTATCTATCAGCAATTGTTCGCGACACCATTTCGTAGCTATACCCTCCTGGGTCACAGTTAGTCAATACGACAATCCCAACGTTCAACTCCGGAATTAGCGTTGTTTTAGATAACATACCAGGCATACCACCAGTATGGCTGATCTCAATTAAACCATTTACATCTCTTATTTTCCATCCTAAACCGTACGCTGTAAAATGGTTCTTATAACTATTTTGTGGCTTAACCTCAAATTTCATGTTCGTATGAGGTTTCCACATCATGTTGTGCGTGTTTTTTGAAATTAACTCTTTAGTACCATTTTGTCCATCAGCCAGATGCATAATCATCCATTTACTTAAGTCATGTACACTTGCAAATATGCCACCAGCAGCAGCACCTAGTTCAAAATCAACGTTCTCAAATTGATCAATTGCTCCGTCAGTAATTGAATGGGGGCTCGCTATATTTTCTTTGCTCGTCAAACGAGCAAGGCTGCCTGCAGATTCATTCATTCCAAGGGGTTTCATCAACTCATCTTCAACAAATTCGCTCCATGTTTTTCCACTTATTCGTGCCACTACCTCACCTGCGACTATATAGAGTAAATTGTCATAGTCATATTTTGTTCTAAAGTCAGATTGCTTAGTTTGGTATTGAAAGCTATTCAAAAGGTCTTCGAGTTTAAAGTCTGAACCATCTGGCCATAACATTAAATCTCCCGCGCCTAGTCCAAGGCCACTGCGATGTGTAAGTAAGTCAAGTATGGTAAATTCTGCTGTGACATATGCTTGATACATCTTAAATTCTGGAATATGCTGAACGACTTTATCGGTCCATTTCAACTTTCCCTGATCCACTAATAAAGCTAACGCAGCTGAAGTAAACGCTTTACTGTTTGACGCAATTGAAAACCGGGTGTGCTCGTCAACTTTCTTCTTTAATTTAAAATCTGCTAATCCATAACCTTTTTCATGAATCACCTTCCCATCCTGAACTACAGCAACTGCAATACCGGCATGCATATTTGCTTTCATCGCATCCGCAACAATTTCATCAATTTGTTTGGAGGTAAGCGTTTGCGAAAATGAAGGAGATAGCAACATTAATGCGAGACCTAAAAAAAGCACTTTAATAGAGTTGAGATACATGGATGTAAACTTAAGTATTAATCAAGATCAATCAGTGGAAATGACTACCAACCGTTCTTTCTTTTCACGTTTTTAATCAAATCCCAATTTGATTCTGAGAGAAGATCCTTTTGCTCATATAAATAGTTGAAAATGAGTTTACCATTTTGTTCGCTTTTCAAAGAATTGATTTTATCAATTAATACGGTTACTACTTCTTCAGAACAGAATTCATTGGAATATAGAATTTGCATTATAGCGTTAAATAAAGCCGGGTTTTCATTCAAACTTTTCACAGCTAACAAAACGTTCGAAGAAGAAGTCATAGAATTTTACCACCGCTGGACAACTACCAATTTAAAATCATCGTTCCCAATTCTAGAAAATGACCTCCCTAAAGTATTCTGAACGGTATCTAATCCAATGTCCCAATAATCAATTGCTGCATTACAATAAGTAGCAAGTTCTAGGGATGCTGTATCCATAATGCTCATTAAAGTATTGGAATAACCATGCTCCTCTTTAAGCGCCATTGATTTAATAAATTCTTTTCTACACTTGCATCCAGTGTTATTTAAGAATTGCTGAAAGAATTTGGGTTGGAAATAATTACTTCTGGTATACTTTTCCATTAAGTGCCGATGGTCATTTGCTAACCCCCACAAAGTGTACGTAGTATATAGTGCTCCAGGAACAAATTTGTCTTGCTGAGGAGCCAATGTGGCCCCACTGATCGCATCTACCATTTGCATTTTAGTTAACATAACTGCAGCAGCTGGAGCTGGACTCGAATGATCTGGTCCATCTGGGTCATGACGACTTTGAGATAATGCCGGAGAAGGTGAGGAATGTTTCCTTTGACTATAACGTGGATCTGCACCTCTAAGAATCTCATTTAACAAAACATAATCACCCGCTGTAAAAGGAACATGATCCAACTTCGTCAAAATCTCTTCTTTTGGAAAATCGAATCGAGAGAAATTACCCATTAAGTCCCAGTAGATATTAATGTAAACGGGCTTGCACTCCCCTGTTTCACAAACTGGTGTAAATATTCTGCTTATATAATGTACAGGCATATCATTTTCGAACACCAATAGAACTTCGTTTTCTAATGTATCTAAAAACAATCCTGTTTTCATTTCAGAAAACTTGTTGTCTTCTTGATTTACAGTTACTGCAACCAACAAGGCGATTACTGCAGCAAGCACCATTAGGATTTTGGATTTTTGAATCAAGCGCATATTTCTCATTCTTATACTAAAATACAGAAACGCTTTTTATCTTCGTATCTTTTAGCTCAGAAAAGAAATAGTTCCATTTAGATGATTAATTGATTCAAAAAAGAACAACAGCGTCAAAAACGTGTTCACATAGATTAAGCCAGCGAAACTATGATGACTCAAAAAAAGACAAAGAAGCTTTATGACAAGGCAAAGGGGCAAGTTTATGATGCGATCATAGTGCCCGGGGTTCCCTACCCAAATCCGAAAACGGGGATATGGGACCGTGTGATGAAAGGGAGAGTTTATTGGGCAAAACATCTGTTTGACCAAGGAATAACCAAACATATTATATTTTCAGGCGGAGCAGTCTATTCTTCCTACTACGAAGCAAAAATAATGGCACAGTATGCTGTGGCAATTGGCGTCCCAGCTGATGTAGTTTTTGCAGAAATTAAAGCCGAACATAGTACCGAAAACATCTACTATTCTTACCACAAGGGAAAGAACTTAGGTTTTAAAAAGATTGCATTGGCTACCGATCCTTTTCAAACAGACATGACACAATATTATCTCCGAAAGAAGATAGGACTTTCTAAGCCTCTTGATGTAATTCCTTTTGTAATTGATATTCTCAAAGAAATGGAACCTATAATGGTAGATCCAGAAATAGATGATCAACTCTCAATTGATCCAAATTTTGTTTCGATTAAAGAACGAGAACCATTTAGAACTAGGTTTCGCGGAACACTAGGTAAGAATATTGATCGGACCTTATACGCAGATGGCAAAATAAACTAGGGTGAATTAATTATCGGATTCCGACTGATTGAATTGCAGTAATGAATTCAGTTTCAATTCAATTTCTCCTCGGGAATGCCCTTGTTTCACAAAATCCTCAATGACCATTTTTTGATAGGAGGTGATTTGATTCTTGCACTCAAGGTCTAATAATCGATGTGGTAGAATTTCCAAGTACTCTTTTTTACGAGATGCTCTTACTACCAGTATCCCTGCGAAAACTCCGATACCGATGATAGCATTTACAATTATGGTCCATAGTATTTCATTTCCAATGCCGCTTGTAAATAAAACATCCATTCAGCCAACTACTTTACGCTAAGAATTTCATCAAGTTTAGCCTCAATTTTTTCCTTTGACTTTTTCTCTTGAGCCAATGATAATAACTCGTCTTTCTGTTGAGTTGTTATTTCTTCTTTTCTCTCATGCGATTGAAGTCTCGCAGGTAGATTCTGATAGTAGTCTGTTTTATTGTTTGCTCGGATCAGAAAGATCAGAAAAACGATCAATAAAATCACTCCGAATAAAACCATTCCAATAAGAAGCAGAACATCAAAAGGACCAGTTACATTATCGTCTATATTATGCATAGATGTAATATACAATTTTTGAGTGTATCAAAAGTTTGCGTATAGCTAATACGGTCATTTTAATTGAATTATAATGGTGAAAAGAATATTATTAAATCGTCAGCACTATTACTCCATAATTTTTCTTGAAATAACTTCCATTACGTGGAAACCATATGGAGTCTCTACCACACCAATAACATTGTATGGTGCTGTGAATGCATATTTTTCAAAAGTAGGAACCATCAAACCTTTTGGGAAAGAATCATAAACTCCTTTTGTTTGAACAGATCCCTGATCATCAGAACAAGCTACAACTAGCTGATCGAAAGATTCTCCAGAAGCTAATAAATCAACAATGCTATCTGCCTTCGTTTTTGCCGCTTCAACTGTTCGATTTCCTAAATCTCCATGGCCAACAAGAATATGTCTAACCGTAGCAACAGAATCCCCAGCATAATATGTTGCTGGACCAAACTTATATTCTTTTCTTCTAACAATCGTTTTACGCTCTAGCACTTCCATAACGTGAACACCAAACTGAGTTTGAATACCTGCTAACGTATTAAGTGGAGCAGTAAAAGAATATGCGTCAAATTCTGGGACCATCATTCCTCTTTTAAACTCAGCGTAAACTCCGCCTGTTTCAATTGAAGCTACATCATCAGAAGTTTGAATAAAGTTCTCCCACGGCTCTCCTGCTTGAATTTTAGCAATCATCTCATCTCCAAGAACTACACATTGTTCCATAGTTCTTGCTTCACCTGTAGCTTGCGATTGAAGACCAATAAGAATGTGTCTAATTGTAGATACTGTATCATACTCAACAGGCGCTGCATCTTCAACTGCTACTAACGTTGTATCAGCATATTCATCTGTTTCATCTTCTGAAATTGTCGTATCTGCGCAACTGTAAGCCATTGCCACCACCAAAAATAAAGTCAATAATTTTTTCATGACCGTAAATATATGGAATGTTGTTAGACTCGAAAAAAAATAGCTATTAATCTTACTTCAGGTCAATTCTCAAAACTTATACTCTCTGTATGGCCTCACGCTTATTGCATATGATTCAGTTCCTTCAATCATATATTCAGCGTGTAGTTTAGGTTGTTCCATTTGAAATTTTTTCGAATCAAAAGATTGAGATACTTTGGTTTTTCTAGTCCATTGACATAAAGTGCCAATCCAATCATGAGAGCCTACTCTTACTTTTAGCTGTGCCTCTAGCATGTCATATTCCCAGTTATACTTATGCACTTCTGGTTGCAATAAAATATATTCTCGATGGATCTTGTTTATTTCATCCGAGCGACCAATTTGGGCTTCAACCATTTCGATTCTATGCGGCTTGTCAAACTTTGAATCCTGCATCGACTGATATAATTCTGGATAAACATCTTTTAACTTAGGGTTTCCTTTCAATAAGAAGCTTCCTACTACCCCCTTTTCTTCTTGGCTGCAGTATGATTGATATATTTCTGGGTGATCTTTCTCTAAAGACTTTTTATCGAAACGGTCGGAACTTGATTTTATCATAAAATCTACAACCCCACCAATTCCCATATGAGTTGACATCAATTGACGCAATCGATTTTCAATAATGTCCGATTTAGCTTTTACCTCATCAAGCTGCAATTTCTTAGCACAAAGCGATTCCCAAATCGCTTGATCCTCGCTGCTAGCCACCTTAATTTCGCCATTAGACGATTGAGATGCTAACTCATAACTTAAGCTTAGTTTTGCACGAATATTGGATTGTTCTTTGATGATTCCTTTGGCAATGCCAATACAATCGTCTAGTTTTTCTTGATTCATTAAAAACCATTCTCCTGAAATCCAACAGGCTGCAAAACGATAATGCAACTGGGTTTCTAAATTTTCTACAAACGATGCCTCTAACGTACAGTAATCAATGATTTGGCGTGGATTACCCGTTTTATGTTCTAGGATTCTCTTTTGGGTTTCTTTATCCCCACGAACTAAGCCTATCTTTACATAAGGAGATTCTTCATTCGTAATAAAGTCCTTTTCTTTAAGAAAATATAGAGAACCAGATGTAAGTTTAATTGCCATAATTAAAGGTAATTATAATATAATTATTGGGCACAAAACAAATCTTGACAACCTGTCTACTTATATTTGCAACAAACTGACCCCAATGTTTAGATCTATTCCCATCATATTCTGTTTCGTATTATCCTGCTACTCTGCGTTTAGCCATGATTCAACTAACAATGAAGGTTCCATTTTTTCAGAGGTAGCTTTTAGCGATTTGAAAATAATTGCCTTAGGAGATACAACCACCGATTCTATCACAGCCTGTGATTCGCTTCTTTGGATTGATGGCATTACTTATTATACAGACACTAATTCGGTATCTTATCTATTAACAAACGGTACCGGAGGCGATTCGTTAGTCTATTTAGAACTGATTGTAAACTCTTCTTCATTTGTTGTAGACCCACTTAGTGCTTGTGATTCATTGACTTGGATTGATGGAAATACTTATTATGCTGATAACTTCACTGCAACACATACACTAACCAATGCAATTGGCTGTGACTCAACAATTCAGCTAGACCTTTCTGTCAAATATGCTTCAATAGGAACTGATATAATAGCTGGTTGCGATTCGCTACTCTGGATTGATGGAATTACTTATTATGCCAATAACAGCTCAGCTATGTTCACGATCACCAATACATTAGGCTGTGATTCTGTCGTGTCACTTGATTTGACAATGGCTGCGTCAAGCTGGACTGGAGATACGCTTGTAGCTTGTGATTCTCTTACTTGGATTGATGGTATAACGTATACGGCAAGCACCAATACAACTACTTTCGTTTTGACTAATGCGGTAGGTTGTGATTCCACCATTCAATTGGATTTAACGATCAATTATTCGGATAACAATGTTGACGCTATATCAACATGTGATTCTTACAACTGGATTGATGGTAACACCTACTTCTCCAATAATAACACGGCAACTCAATCCTATACGAACGCAACGGGCTGTGACTCGATAATCACATTGAACCTCTCTATATTAAATTCAATCTCAACCATAGATACTTTAGTTGCTTGTAATTCTTTAACCTGGATTGACGGTATTACGTATACGAGCAACACTACTACCGCTCTAATAACCTATACAAATATGTTTGGATGCGATTCTATCATCAGATTGAATCTAACTATAAATGCCGTTGATGACTCTGTAACTGTTAATGAAGCTGCTTTGGCCGCTAATCAATCAGGGGCAATCTATCAATGGGTTTATTGTGACAGTAATTTCGCCCATATTACAGGAGCTACCGGTCAAACCTATATCGCAACTGAACCTGGCAAGTATGCCGTTATCATCTCAGCAAATGGATGCACAGACACTTCGGATTGTGAAGATATTGTAATCTCAGCAATTGCTGAGCGTCTTCTTTTCAATAATGTGAATATTTATCCGAACCCAAGTAAAGGAGTAGTAAACATTTCTCTAAGAGAATTGGCTTCGATCAATTTAAAAATATACTCCGTAAGTGGACAACTAGTTTATTCTAAAGTCAACATAAGTTCTCCTCAATTTCAGATAGAATTAAACAAGTCGTCTGGAGTTTATATTGTAGAAATTGAATCACAAGGAAGCTTAAAACGCTTCAGATTAATTCTGGAATAACCGATCTAATTATTGCGTTAATAGAACCATGAAAATTACTTTCTCACTTCTTCTAATCCTATTAATTGGGACTGGAATCGCTCAAGATAAATCGAAAACGATAACCATTAAGGTGAAGCCTTATATGACTTTATCTTACGGAGCATTTTTCAAGAACTTAGAACTAAAATCGCCTGATTGCGGAGCTGAGCACATCTCTGGATTTGATTTTGAATGGGGGTATAAATACTCTCTTAAAGTAAAAGAAACAACCTTGGCTCGCCCACCAGAAGATGGATCCAGCAAAACGTATAAATTAATAAAGGTCATTTCGAAAACGAAGGTTGCGGAAGATTACACTTTTAAAATGAGCATAGAACGAGATATCTATTTAGGCCCGGGAGATCAAAAACCTACCTTGGTAAAGGATGGAGAAAACAATTATAAATACTTCGGAAAAATAAACATTCTGTATGACGCTAAATTCCAACGAAAATTTGATCAGCTTATGGATTCTGACAGCATGAGACTACAAGGAACTTTCAAGTTTGGTAAAGAAGGTACCATCGAAGTAGTGTCTTTCTAAATTAAATGACCCTTTTTAGTTTGGTTTTTCAAATCATTCTGTAGAATTCTATTTGATGACAGTGGAATTACAAGCATGATTCTTCCGACAACAACAGTTTATCTATCAAATTATCTACCTTGTGGTTTCGTTCCGCATCGTTAGCACCCACATGACTCAAAAGAAAGAAATCAACCTAAAGAATATTAATGTCCAGATCTTTGTATCGGTATTTCTTGCGTTGATTACGATCTCTGCCTATTTCATTATATCAAGTTATACAGAAGCTATCGGAAATGAAGAAAGGAACGTTTTAAAAAGGTTGGAAGCAATTACGGAAACAACTGCGCTCCAAATTAGTGGGAATGAACAAGAGGCGATGTTTAATTCAAATCCCGACAAAAATGGAATTCTTTCCTTAAATGAAGATTCTATTTATTTCAAGATTCATAATATCCTTAAAAATGTTGCTGAGGTCAACTCACTTCAGTCGCCAATTTATATTGCTGTTTATAATTTTGAGACAGAAGAATTTTTAATGAGTGTTTCATCGGATGATAAAGTCTTCTTTCGGCACGAATATAATTCTTACCCACAACAAGTAATTGATCAATATAATGAAGGTGGCGAAATCCCTATGTATATAGACGAATTCGGTTCGTGGCTCTCTTCATTCACACCACTTAAAAATGACAAAGGAGAAGTTGTTGCCATTATCCAAACAGATGTACCATTCGATGATTTTTTAAGCTCAACGCAAGGCCAATTAATCAAAAATATCATGTTCTCGATTGGTGTATTATTGATTGTCGGGTTAATTATGTTCTTTAGCCTAAGAAGGGTCTTGAAAAAAGATAAAGCTGCAAAACGTGAATTGGTGTGGTCTAAAAAGATCATTCAAGAAAAGCAAGAAGAGCTGGTTGATAGTATTACCTATGCTTTAAGAATCCAGCGAGCCATTCTGCCTACTGACAGTTTAATCCAATCATCATTACCGGAGAACTTCGTGCTTTACAAACCAAAGGATATTGTTGCAGGAGATTTCTATTGGCTAGAATCTAAATCAGACCTGACTCTTTTTGCAGCCGCTGATTGCACAGGCCATGGTGTTCCTGGCGCAATGGTCTCGGTTGTTTGTCATAATGCATTGAACAGAGCTGCTCGAGAATTCAACCTTGCTGATCCTGGCCAAATTTTAGACAAAGCAAGAGAATTAGTTATTGATACTTTCAATGAAAGTGATCAAGAGGTAAAGGACGGAATGGACATAGCGCTTTGCGCTTTACACAGCGCTGGAGCAGAATGGGTATTAGAATATGCTGGGGCTAATAATCCATTGTGGATAATACGAGAAGGAGAAATTATAGAGACTAAGGCGGATAAGCAGCCAATTGGAGAATATACAAATCCAAAACCATTCACTACTCATTCAATAGAACTCCATAAAGGTGATTCTATATACACTTTCTCTGACGGATATGTAGATCAATTTGGTGGAGAGAAAGGGAAAAAGTTCAAACCATCTAATTTTAGAAAACTGTTGTTATCGATACAAGATCAACCATTGTCCAAGCAGAAAGAACTTTTAAATGAAGCATTTGAAAATTGGCGAGGAGAGCTAGAACAAATTGATGATGTTTGTATTATTGGGGTTAGGATATGAAAAAGGTTATTACAGTATTATTGTGCTGCATCACTACGCTAGGATATACACAATCTAAGTCAGATAGTCTATTGGAATTATGGAAGAATGTGGAAAATTCGGATTCTACTAGATTAAAAAGTCTACGATCATATCTTGTAGGCCTTAAAAAAATAGACATGGATTCTGCATTGAATTATGCCATGTTAGGTTTAGAATATGCCAGTTCTTCTAAAAACGAAAAAGAAATCGCTCGTTACAATTTTTCCGTTGGAAATATTCACCACAACGTTACGCGATATACAAAAGCTACTGAATATTACAATCTTAGCCTGAATTCTTACAAAAAAGCTGATAACCTCAAAGGAGTATCTGATATGTTTAACAATATCGGTATTTGTCATTACGAGCAAGGCCATTATGATTCGGCAATTGTGTACTATCAAAAAGCACTTGAAGGAAGATTGGAACTTAAAGATCTTAAAGGAATAGGAGGCTCTTATATTAATATTGGGATTATGCACATGGTAAGAGGCGATAATTACAACGCTATTGACTACATGAATAAGGGAGTTAAAATATGCGAAGAACATGGTTTCAAAGACTACCTATCAAATGGACTGAACAACATTGGCGCGATTTACAAAGAACTTCAAGATTTCGACAATGCTGAGAAATACCATTTAAGAGCTATAGAGTTAGCAAAAGAGCGTGGAGATTCAGTCATGTATTCAGGAGTTTTACTCAATCTCGCTGATATTAAAAGAACTCGAGGTCTTAATCAAGAGTCTATTGATGAGTATCGCGAATGTATACGGATTTCTGAAGCTGTTTCAAATTATAAAACCCTATCCCTTGCTTATCACAATTTAGGTATTATCTATACTGAAGAAGGTTTGTATGAAAAAGGCCGCTCCCTTTACGACTCAAGTATTGTGTTGTCATTAGAATCAAATAGTAAATATCAGTTGTCTCTAACTTACAACATGAAAGGAAAAAACTACTTTGAAGAGGGAGAGCAGCAAATGGCAGAGTTATATTATAAAAAATCCGCTGATCTAGCCTTCGAAACGGGATCAACACATGCATTGGAAAATATTGCATTTCATTTTTACCGATTATATAAACAACAAAATAAACCTGAACTTGCGTTGGAGCAATATGAGAAATATATTTCTATTCGAGATAGTGTAAAAAACGAATCTACTGATCGAGCAATGATGCAACATGAATTCAGATACACTTATGAAAAGAAAGCTGCATCGGATAGTATTAAAGCACAGGAAGAAATTAAAGTGCAAAAAGCTGAAAATAAAAGAGACAAGCTGGAGGTCCAATATCATAAACAGCAAGGTTATTTGCTATACGGTGGCCTTGGATTAGCATTACTCTTTGGAGTGTTTATTTTCAACCGGTTCAGGGTTGCAAGCAAGCAGAAAAGCATTATCGAAAAGCAAAAGCAACAGGTAGATTTGGCTTTCGATGAATTAGAAGAAAAGAATACGGAGATAATGGATTCGATCGCATATGCTAAACGAATCCAGTCTGCTATCCTCCCTCCTACTAAATTGGTTAAAGAGTACCTCCATGAGTCTTTTATTCTTTATAAACCGAAAGATGTTGTTGCAGGAGATTTCTATTGGATGGAACCAGTTAAAGGAAAAATTCTTTTTGCCTCTGCGGATTGCACTGGACATGGAGTTCCAGGGGCCATGGTCTCCGTAATTTGCAACGGAGGGCTAAACCGATCTGTCAGAGAATATGGACTAACAGATCCTGGAAAAATACTAGACAAGACCAGAGAAATTGTAATTCAAGAATTTGAGAAGTCGGAAGAAGAGGTAAAAGACGGAATGGACATCGCTTTGTGCTCATTAGAAGGAAATAAACTACAATATGCTGGAGCCAACAACCCGCTATGGATCATTCGAAATGGGGAAATAATTGAAACCAAGGCGGACAAGCAACCAATTGGTAAATACACGGACCCAAAACCATTTATGACCCATACCATCGAGCTTCAAAAAGAAGATAGTATCTACATATTTTCAGATGGATACGTTGATCAATTTGGTGGAGAAAAGGGAAAAAAATTCAAGCCACCTAATTTTAGGAAATTACTTCTGTCGATCCAAGATAATTCAATGGAAAAACAACAAGAACTTCTAGATGAAGCATTTGAAGAATGGCGAGGAGATCTGGAGCAAATCGATGATGTGTGTGTTATAGGTGTGCGAATTTGACTATAGTCTTTATCTGGTCCGTAAACAATTGAACCAAATGAAAATATAATTACATTTATAATACCACATTGACTCAAGGTTCTGTTGCATCTACCCACATAATTTCTGATTCACTAGTTTAAACCTTCATCAAATTCTAGAAGCTATGTTCAAAGGTCATATGTTTTGCCAAAGTTGTGATTCTACATCCGCTTTATTGCAAGCTGAGATTTGGTTTGAGCTACAGAGACATTGAAGAACTGCTAGCTGTCCGAGGAATTAAAGTGGTGCATGCGACCATTCAGCGCAGGGTATTCAAGTTTAGTCCTCTGCCTGATCAATAATTTAGAAAGCGCAAACAACCAGTTGGCGGAAGATGGAGAATGGACGAGACTTATATCAAAGTTCAGGGGAAATGGAGATACTTACACAGAGCAGTCGACACACAAGGAAATACGGTTGACTTCCCACTAACCAAACGCAGATAGCGAATGAGTGCTCAAAGCTTTTTGATCAAAGCTAGTGAAGGAAATGGTCTTCCACAAATCATCAACATTGACAAGAGTGGGGCAAACACATCCGCCATTAGAGCTTACAACAAACGAACCTTTTCAAGAATAGAAATAAGGCAATGCAAGTACTTCAACAATAGTGTAGAACAAGATCATCGGTTCATTAAACGAAGGATAAACTCTGGACTTGGATTCAAAGACTTCGAATCAGCTAAACGAACAATTTCGGGTATTGAAGTGGTGAGGATAATTCAAAAGAAACAAATGGGTTGTAAATGTCAAGGTACCTTCAACTCTTTCTGTTTATTGGCCGCATAGTAGATTTTGATTTTGGATCTTTAATATATGATTAAACATTGCGACAGAACCGTTTTATGACTACTAAAAAAATATCTATATTACGTGCTCTCATTTAAATGCTATGAAAAAGACATCGATCTTAACAATTTTATTCGTATTCCTTTCCGTTGTAGGATTTTCACAAACGCTTTACGATCTTAAATGGACTCATCGCGGAACTGAATTCAGTGGCCTCATGGTCTTTTTCAACGAAGACGACATCTACATGAGAACTGGCTACGAAGAGGACGGACTGTATAATGTTGTTCACACAGAATACCATTACTCACTGGATGAAGAAATGGGTGATTTTGTTTTTATGGAAGCACTGAAAACTACATTCATTCAAGATGAAGGCGCAAATGCCGAAGATGTTGTTCATTTTATGTGGGTTACTGACGAAGATGGTGAGATGAGCGGTCCATTTGCCATTACTCAATACGAATTGGAAAATAACGCCATGGAAGAATTGGTTGAAGTTGTATTGACCGAACTGAATCCAGCGGATCTAACACCTACTTATTTATCACAATATTTCCTTACAGACGAAAGTGAATATGAATTATTAGTGGCATCTAGCCATCAAGAAGAATACAAGCCGCCAGTTGGAAGTGGACCTGTAAACCTGCATTTTGTAGTAGTTGCAAACACGAAGATTGCCGACATTGGCGCTTCGGTAAAAGTTGACATGGACAATCTAAATGGTGAACTTTCTGGAATTGCTGAAGTATTGAAAATGAATTACAAAATGACTGAGGTTTCAGGAAAAGATTTCACTAAACCGCGTTTACTAGAGGTATTGAATGAATTGAATCCTTCGTCAAATGACATGGTTGTGTTTTATTATTCTGGCCATGGGTTCAGATACAACAAGGAAGAAAATATGCAATATCCGCAGTTAGACATGCGATACAATGCTTATCAAGAAATGGGAGCTGAAACGACCATCAATCTTAAAGATATATACGATGTTATTCAAACCAAAGGCGGTAGACTGAACATTGTTCTAGGAGATTGTTGCAACAATGAAATTGGAACTACCAGACAAGTTGGAACCAATTTTATGGCGGCACGAGCCAATGTAAATGCCAACGTTGAAAAACTCACAAGTCTTTTTATTCATTCTAAAGGAAATATCATTGCTGCTGGAGCAGATATGGGAGAATACTCGTGGTGTTCAAGCCAAGGTGGGTTTTTCACAAACAGTTTCATCAGTGCTATTCGAGAAGAGACGAGTGCTCTTCGTGCGAATGATGTACCAAGTTGGGATGATATCATTACCAAGTCCAAGACTGCAACTCGCAAGAAATCTGATTTGTGTAAAGAGTGTGATGAACAAAATGTAATTTTTGAAAAATCGATTTCACAATAAGTTCCACCCATCTTAAACTTAACACTCAAATACCGATAATGCATTCTCCAAAAATCATGGATTATGTGCTACACCGCCTCTCAACTATATTATCAGATATATAAAAAAGCCAAGCCCGCTGGGGCTTCGAAAGAAGAATTGGACCATCTCGGAAAAAATATTCAAAGAGTTAGAATTGGTCGATTACTATAAGGTGAGCGGATTTGCTCCCCCAAAATGGTAGCACTTACTCATACCAATGGGCAATTTGATGTTGATTTGTTCAATTGGGGTTAATTCCAAAGCACATGCGGAATTCTGACGAAGCTAATCTCATTAGAATGAAGACGCTCAATGCATGCGGTGAGAGTTTATTTGAAACCAAATCATTTAAAGAAGCCACAGAAAAAAGCCGCTGCATTTTTCCGCTTCATGGTTTTTTGAACACCAAGCTCGTGATGGACAAAAAGTCCCGCATTACATTTACCGTGAAGATAAAGAGCAAATGATAGTGGCTGGACTGTGCTCTGAATGGTCTGATCCAGATACCGGTGAACAAATAAAATCGTTTACTATTGTTACGACAACAGCGAATGATTTGATGTCGAAAATGCACAATAAACCTGCTTTTAGGGCTCTGCCTAATCTGTGAATTTCGACAAACTCTAAGCCAATTTCAAAAACAAATTAATATGATTATCAGACAGTTAGCAATTCGGAAATCACAAATATTTTTCAAATAAAGGCCTATTCTGCAAAGATGCGACAGAACTGGCGATGCTTTAGTAAGGTTTGAAAAACTTTAG
>JBLIOB010000028.1:0-24799 GCA_047639575.1 Parvicellaceae bacterium | reverse complement strand
TGAAGTTCCTGTAACTGTATATGTAGTGGTTGCAGCAGGAAAAGCCCAAACTAGAGGCCCGGTTGTCGCACTTAGACCAGTTGCTGGTGACCATGTCCAATTAAAATCATTTGCAGCTGAACCAGTTATTTCTAGTAATATTGAATCTGAACATGCAGACCCAGTAGCTCCAGATCCGCCAGGGACAATATATACTGTATCAACGGTAGGAATACATTGTGCTGTTCCGCCAATTGAACCAACATAATCAAAAGTAAATAAGTTGTCAAAAGCAGCGTTGGCTCCAGCGGAATTCAATATGCTTACAAATTTTAAACTTTCACTACCCCCAACAGGAAGCGTTTCAATTAGATACGCCAAAGAAATCGCTTCATCCACAGTAGCACTTGAACCAACAGCATTGACATAAGGTACACCGCTTGGACCTGTTAAAGCCCCAAACCATATATCTGACCCATCCCGATTAGTAAAATTACCATAGCTTACTCTATACATATCTCCAACAGCTGCGAATCCAAAATATGAATTCCATGGCGCTGTTTGTTCAGCAGTTACGTGGGCAATATTACAAGCAGTTGGAGGGTTTGCAACAATAGTATTAGTTGTTGCATAAATTGAACCATTAATTTCTACGTTATTATCTGGGTCAACATTTCGATAATAAAAAATACTGTCTAAAGGAACCGCTCCTGTATTGGTGATAGTAACGTCAGTCGTATAAAACAAATCATTCTGTTTTAAAGAATATACTATATTCACACTTAGGTCTACACCAGATGATGCCACCGTTCCGTTCCATTCCAAGGACATACAACCTGCATTATTCACAAAATTCCCAATAGCCCCTGGAATATTTACAGGAAAAGCACAATTATTCGAAAACTTAACGCCATTACTTCCACCTACTTCTAATCCCCATCCATTTTCAGATCCACCAGGTGTAAAAAAATCACCATCAAATTGCGCCCATCCAGAAAAAGTCGGATCAGCTACGAAACCAAACAAATTGGCATTATTTGACCTAAAATGTATTGGTGTAACAGGCTGACCTAATGTGATGTCAGCGCCTTCAAATCCACCTGTGCCAGAAATCCCTATTTCTACAGCCGTTCCGATTAAATATCCTTCAGTTCCGTAAACCTGTGAAAAACTTGAGTAAGAAGCTAAAATAAGTAAGAGTGAGAGTGTTAAGTGTCTCATTGTTTTTGTGTTGTGCGCGTTAGTTTGTGGTCTATTGACGGATAATAATACGATAGTTGCCTCAATGCACCAATTTTATTGAGTTTTAATGTTGAATTCCTAGGTTTGGTTAATAATATTACACATCAATCTTTAAAAAGTGAAATTTTAAACAACTGAGAATGTTGTCATTCACCAAGTACACCGCAGCCGCTGGCACCATTAGACATAAAAAAAGGGGCCGAAGCCCCTTTAAAATTATTTTCAATTCAATTATTGAACAATTACTTTCACTGAAACTGACGATCCTTGTAATCTTACCATGTAAATTCCAGCACTTAAAACACTGACATCTACCTGATTCAATCCATTCACAACTGACTTAGAATTAACAATCTCTCCCATTAAATTAAGAACTTCAACAGTTCCATTTTCATTTGAGCTAAACGTCAATTTATCCGTTGCTGGATTTGGATACAAATTAGTTAATCCTGAAATTTCTTCAACTCCAGAAGAGATAGATACATCAACAGCACCTCTTGGTAGAATCTTATATTCAGTGAATGTGTAATATACTGGACCAGTTACCATATACGAAGTTGACATAACCGGAGTTAAGTACTCATACATCACATCATCAATGATTGCAGCCCCAGTACCGTCATTCAGCACCCATTGTCCAAACCCTAAACTTGGATTAGTACAAGCAGCATTTACGGTAACCAAAACACCTTCGTATTTTTCTTGATTAACCGAATCAGTTGCAATCGCAGATGCAGCAGGAAGTGTATTTCCTGAATTCAATACCGCATATGAAGTTATGTTTCTAATAATGGTCTGACTAAAATTCTCGTTCACATTTCCATCTAACAAAACACTATCTCCTATTGCAGGTGCGTTTACAGAATCAAGGACAAAAATCCCATGCCAAGGCCCAGTTCCATCTTGCAACCAGTATCCTCTATCATTTACATTGAATGCGCCTGCTGATTGAGCAGTAACGATTCCTTTTAAAGCAGTAACGTTTGACCCATTCATGGTAGAAACACCACCTGGATCAAGTGTATACTGTATATCATAAATTGCTATGGTCGGAGGAACAACGGTTCCTTCTTGAATAATAACATCATCAATCTGATACGTACTGCCATCCGAAGATCCACCAACGTATTGAAATGCTAGATAAACTGTACTAGGAGATGCTGTAATAGAAGAAGCAATATCAACACTACCTGAATTCACAAATGACCAACTAGCATCGTCAGAATCCATATTTAAGCTTGAAGTAATATCAATCCAAGTTGCAGAAGAAGGAGCACTTGATCCATCATAATCGGTTGACAACAAAACGGCTGCGTCTGTTCCTGGAAATCTTTTCACGTTGTTAAAATTCAAGTTTGGCGCTGTAGCTGTACTTAAATTGATAACTGGAGAAATTAACCAAGATTCCATTGGCTCATAGGTAATTGTCGTGCCGTTAAAATTCGAAATTTTTGCATAAGCATCACCCGAAAAATCACCGTGATACCAGTCGTATCCGGATGTTGAAGCCGTCACAACTTGTGTCGTCCATAAATTGTTCTGCGTTAATCCACCTCCTAGAGGATCAAAATCATCGGAGAAGTAAACTGTTTGTGCACTAAATGTTCCTGTAACAAATAAGGAAAGCGCTAAGAAGTAGAGTGTTTTCATCGTTTTTTAAATTAAATAAGCTGTTTTTGTTTAATAAGTTTTATTGGTCTTCAATATTAATATCGTCAATTTCCCAAGTGGCTCCATCGGAATTTGATCCTTGGTATCTGAACCCAATATACGTAGAAGCCGTTTTGTAAGCGGTTAAATCAATTGGTCCACTTAATACCCAATCCCAAACTGAATCGTCTGGGTCCCAAGTAACTGAACCAGATAAATTAGCCCATGTTCCCTGCGTTTCTGGGTCGCTAACACCATCATAATCGGTGCTAACATATAATTCTAGTTGTGCTCCTGGATCATATCGATGCGTATTCTCAAACGTAAGAACAGGAGTTCCAGGTGTTAATGTATTTAAATTTATAGAAGGAGACACAAACCACGAAGTGGTTGAGTAATTCAGAAATGATACAGCGTCAAAATTACTGGCCGAAATCGCATTATCTGAACCAGTAAACAGTTCCCATTCACCCCAATTCGTTCCACTAGTATTAGTGCCGTTCCAGTGCACTGTCCAACCTCCTGAGGTCATATTGGCATCTTCAAAATCTTTTGAGAAAACATATATTGGACCACATCTTGGATCATTAAACAAGACCTCGTCAGGTGTTCTAATCAGCAACTGCATCGTTGTATTGAACTGGGTTACTATTGCCGTCAATTTACCATTCCCGGTAGGAGTTAATTGTTCAGCGAAATTAGAGTAACCACTACTTCTAACGATAATTTCGTTTCCACCAGTACATTCTGTTAATGTGCGATCTAATGACGCTTCATTTATTGCATCTGCCCATGCTTGACCAGCGTGAGAACTTAAGAATTCAGCCGAATCAATCTGCACTAAATAAGACTGCATCGTCTGATCAATTTGATTAATTTTAACCACTTGAGGCGCAACATTTATGTTGTTAGCTAACTTAATTACGTTGTCATCGGTATCCACTGAATCTAGTTGGATCATACCACTAAATTGTCCAACAACAGTATTCCTTAAGTAGATTCTTATAGAGTCTCCTTGTTTAATACTTCCACTGGAAAACAACCTTACGTTTATCGCTCCTGTTGCATCTTGCACATAAATATTCTTGTATAGGTTCCCAGAAGTTTCGTCCATGGTAACTACCGCATATAGACTTGAATCGCCAACAAATTTATGCGGGTAATTAAGTGCTTTAATATCAGCAATGGTCAAGATATCGCCAGTTGGTATTGTATTTTCTGGTGGATTATCGAATTTCTTTTTGCAACCCATCGCTACAATCCCAACTAACGCAATTAGTATTAATTTTTTACTCATGATTATTACTTTTTCGTATCGGGTTTATTCTTGAACAATAATGTTATCTATTTCCCAAGTAGCTCCATCACTTCCTGATCCTACGTATTTAAATGCTACATAAGTATTAGCGGATATATAAGGTGTTAAGTCAACATTCCCACTATTTACAAACGTCCAGTCTCCGGAATCAAAATCCCAATTAGGAACCACTCCGGTTAGGTTTGTCCATGTTCCAGACACGGCTGGATCACTTGAGCCATCATAGTCGGTTGAAACGTACAATTCTAGTCCTGCTCCGGTGTATCTAACCACATTGTCAAAAGTCAATTTTGGAGCGGTTGCAGTAGACAAGTTCATTGGTGCTGACACCAACCAACTATCAACCATAAAATTGGTGAATGATACAATATCAAAATTACTAGCGGCAGCTACATCGCCTCCGAAAATGGTCCATTCTCCCCAATTCTCAGTTGTTGCCGTTCCATTCCAGAAACTTCCCCAACCATTGGAAGTAGTAGAACCGTCATCAAAATCTTTATACAAATAGTAAGATGCCGTGCATCTTGGGTCAGGCATAACAGCCTCTGCTGGCGTTCTAATAAACAATTGCATATCCGTTCCAAACTGACTAACCACCCCTATAATTGAGCCGCTGTTTGAAGGAATAATATCGTCTGCAAAATTAGAAAACCCACTAGTTCTTACGATTAGTTCATCTCCTGTGCAATTAACTAAAATTCTATTCAAGGAAGTTTGATTTGCACCGTCTGCCCAAGACCCACCAACATCAACTCCAGAAAACTCTACTCCAGTTAGCTGAACTAATTGAGCTTGCATAGTTGGATCAATGTCTGTAATACTTACCAGCTTTGGCGCAACTACATGCCCTGCAGAGTGTTTAATTAAATTCTGGTCAGTATCAACTGAATCCAACTGCATCATTCCATCAAACTCCGTTAAAATTGTTCCTTTTAAAGATATTCGAATTGAATCTCCTTGAAAAGCATCTCCTGAAGACAATAGTCTAACATTCATTCCAGCTCCACTTGTGTCTTGAATAAAAATATTTTTATAGATGTTTCCTGTTTGCTCATCCATGGTTACGATACCGTATACGCTTGAATCTCCTTCAAATTTATGAGGGATAGACATTGCTCTTAAATCAGCAATAGTTAAAACACCTCCCACTGGGATAACGTTTTCAGGTGGTGTATCAAGTTCTTTTTTACAACCTACAATTGCAAGACCTAAAACCACTATGATTAATACTTTTTTCATCGAGTCCTTTATTATTAAAATTGATAAGTTGCCATTGCAAAATAAGTCAGCCCATACATGTAGCCATACTTTGGTGGAAACTTACCAATCTCACCTGGGTTATATCTTAATTGCTCATAACCACCTGTTTTAAAATCTGTGTTATTCAATACGTTACTAACACTCATGAATAACCTTAAAAACTTACCACTTGATAATCTCCAGCTTTTACCTCCAAAAACATTTACAGTATATCCGCTTTCTAATTCAGTTACGTCTAACGTCTCATTCCATTGTGGATCTGTTACAACAAATGCCGAAACAGCTTCTTCGGTTCTTCTATCCGGATTTGGACCTAAATTAATTCTATCAAAATAATTCCAGTTTGCACCTGCGAACCAATATTTAGGAGAGTTATACTTCACTCCAATTGTCCCAGCTAACTGAGGCATCCCGCCAATATCATAATTCTTAAGATAAATCGTTCTATCCTCAGCGATTAGCTCTTGCGTATTATCTGCAGTAATCGTTGCCTTTGGTCTATTACTATATATATAATCGCCCGTTGTAAATGCACCGCTCAACACCCAAACAGATGCTAACGTGTACTCTACTCCTATTTCAGTTCCGTAAAACAGTTGGTCAACATCTGTCATTACGTAATTAACAAATGCATTGTACTCATCATGATAAAAGCTTCTAGACCAGATTTGATTGTTAATCTGCGTATAGAAAGCCGTTATTCTTGCCCTCAAGTTAGGGTAACGAATATGGTAGTTAATATCTCCACTAATTACTTCAGTGCTTTCTAAGTTCTTAACTAAGTGATCTCTTGTCTTAGGAGACACGTACGAGTTTCTTGATAATGGCGCTCTTGTTAGATAAGCCATATTGGCCGTGATCAAGTGCCTTCCTGTAACTTTATAAGTAACACCTGCTTTTACTCCATAATTGAAGAAGTTTTGTTTTTCAGACTTGCCTAAAGACTCATCCGGGAATCTTCCGTTCTGCATGTATCCTTTTCTCCAAAACGTTGTGTTAGATAAATTGATGCCTAAATATCCATCAACCTTCTTTGTCTTCATATCTACATTTGCATAAGCATTGTACGTATGAACGTTAATGTCATAATTATATCCAAACACATCACCTTCTTTGATAATGTTATTATAATTAGCTAAATCATTCTGTGCAGATAAACTGTCAGAAAAATCTCGTTCTGCGAATTGATCAACATCTACCCAGTATTCACCACCAAGTAGATCTTGCATCACTTTGTAGTTTTTACTTTTATAGATATCAGCTTGAGCACCGGTTGCTAAGTAGAACTTATCATTGATGGGTGCTGTATAGATTGCTTTCAATCCAAATTGTCGCGGATCTTGTCTATACTCCTCAACTATGTACTTTGATCTGTTTCCGGTAAGTGTAGTTCCAACCTCACCGTTAGGATCTTCAATCGTAAACATGTTTTTGTAATTCGCATTGTAAAGACCGTCCCAATTAATTTGTGTGACATTGGTATTACCATTTGTCCAATCTGCATTTTGCAATGAAGCGATCCCTGGATTCTCTACAGCATTATAAGATGGCAAGTATCTGTAATAATCAGGTCGAGGATCTGGAGCTTCATACCAATTCAGATTTGAATTTGCTGTTTTTCCAAATACACCGTAAGCAGTAGTTGTTAATTTTCTTTTTGGTGATATTTTAAAGTCGTGCGTTAAGAACACATATGGTTTGTGATTATCTCTAACTCTAGCATTTCTCTTCGTGCTATCTGTACCAGCTGCGTTTGATTGATACCCCCAATATGGGTTATAAAAATTATCTCCAGTAAGTGTGTATGCCTCTTGAACTGAAATCCCTTGTCTTGCTTGAACTGTTGGCGCTCCGAATCCTGCCAAGGTTAAACTATGCTTATCATTTATTTTCTTCATTACTGAAGCAAAATAACTCCCTCCATTAAATGAGCTTCCGTCTACATACCCTTCATTAGAATACCTAAAAGCTCCAGAGAATGCATATGCCCAACCATTATCTTGCATTCCTGAAGAATGTGTAACAATTGCTCTGTTTCTATATGTTCTATTTGTTGAAGCGTATGAAACTCTTGTCCCTTTTCTGACAGCTGTTGGTCTTAAATTAATATTAGAGAATCCGCCAATTCCACCAAATCCCATTTGAGCAGAACTAATTCCTGCTCTATTCTCTGGATATCTAGTAATGTCATTTAAACCGCCCCAATATGCCCAAATTGCCCATCCTGATTCTCGATCATTCATTGGAATTCCGTTCATCATCACTTGCATGTTTTCAGAACTATATCCTCTAAAACGATATCGAGCAGCACTAAAGTTAAATCCTGCAATATTCAAAAACACATCCCTAGATGACTGAAGAAGCCCCGAAACATCCTGACTTTGCGTAGTTGATTCTAGCCCATCAGCAGACACGGTAAAAACTGGAATAATATTTGCATCATTCAAATTCGTGTCGGGTAGATCAACCGCAGGCGTATCAACCTGGGCAAAAGCCACAGATGACGCTACCGTTGCAAGAATTAGTAAAGTAGTTTTTAGTCTCATTCGTTCTTATCAATTTGGAAATGCTAAAATAAGGCAAAAAAATCACTACTCTATCCTACACTATCGTAGTAATGACGTAGTTTTCAGACAAACGGATGCATTGGTCGAAAATTGATTGATTTAACGCAAATATTTAATATCATTGTAAGATTGCTGACATGCAATTTTTGTAATAACCAGCTTAAAACAAATGAAAAAAATTACTCTACTCTCTTTTTGCCTCCTACTTACTCTGGCCGTTTTCGGCCAAAAAATGGAACTTGAAAAAGGCAAAAATTACAAGTTAGCAGCTTTAGGATTTTACAACCTTGAGAATTTATTTGATACGATTGTAGATCCAAATCCGGATCTAATCTTGCAAAAAGATTTTACTCCAATCGGCCATAAAAATTGGAATTCTCGAAAATACGCTGAGAAATTAAATAACATGGCTAAGGTGATTCGTGAAGTTGCAACTGATGCTACTCCTGATGGTTTAGCGGTTTTGGGAGTTTGTGAAATTGAGAACAAATTAGTTTTGGAAGACTTGGTTAAAACGGATAGCTTGAAAGATCGAAATTATCAGATCGTTCATTATGAATCCCCAGATCATCGAGGTATTGATGTAGGATTTCTATACAACCCTAAATATTTTAAAGTCTTATCATCTAGAAGTATTCCTGTGATTAATCCGGCTAATAAAGATTGGGCAACAAGAGACGAACTCCTTGTAACTGGTGAATTAGACGGTGAACGAATGCACTTTATCGTTTGTCATTGGCCATCAAGAAGAGGCGGAGAAAAGAAAAGTAGACCGAAAAGATTGTTGGCTGCTTTAGAAGCTAAAAGGATTACTGATTCTATCCAAAAAGCCGAACCAGGAGCTAAAATCATCATCATGGGAGATTTAAATGACGACCCCCTGAGCCCAAGTATTAAAGATGGTTTGAAAGCAGAGCGACACATTAAAAATTTGGAAGCTAATGAACTCTACAATCCGATGGAAGATTTGCATAGACAAGGTGTAGGCACTCACTTCTGGAGAGACAATCCGAATGTTTTTGATATGTGTATCGTTAGTTCGGGATTCGTAACTAAAACAAATGATTTTACAAATTATCAGTTTTACAATGCAAATGTATTTAGCCGAAACTACATGAAACAAACTTCCGGTCCTTATATGGGGTATCCATTTAGAACCTACGTTGGAAGCACTTATCAGGGTGGCTATTCAGATCATTTCCCAGTGTACACTTTTATTGTAAAAGAAATGAAATAATCTTATGAAACCCTCACTCCTTAAGTTACTTCTCGTTATCACTCTTGGATTTACCAACCTTTGCAATGCACAGGACACGGTTAGGCTGATGACTTATAACATACTTAACTACCCTTATGTTGCAGCCACTCGTGCCGACACACTCTTGGTTATAATTGACGATGTTCTTCCTGACATATTTATCGTTAACGAGCTTCAGAACAATACCGGAGCGAATACTATATTGAACATCGCACTTAACAATAATGGACGGAGCTATTATTCAAAGGCAATTTTTTACAACGGAACTGATTCTGACAATATGTGTTTCTATGACAACACTAAATTCGGATTGGCTTCGCAAAAACAGATTGGCACCAGCATTAGGGATATAAGTGAATACGTTCTTTACTGGAAAGGAAATTTGCCCGCAACGGATACTATTTTCTTTAACGTTTATTCGGTTCATTTAAAAGCGAGCAGTGGAGCTACTAATGAGGCGCAAAGATTTGCCGAAACTCAAATATTAAAAGCTAGACTCGACTTTCGGGGAGGGCCTGAAAACACTTTTGTTGGTGGAGACTTTAATATCTACGGAGATTTCGAAGCTGCCTTCACTGAAATAATAAGTGGCGGAGTTACAGATCTAAACGACCCTATTAATAGTGCTGGAGATTGGCATATCAATCCCTCATACGCAAACATTCATACACAAGCAACTGGCTCGATTAACGGTGGCTCTGGTGGAGGGTTGGACGATCGATTCGATTTCTTTTTTGTTACAGACGACATTATGAATGGGGACAATCATGTGAAGTACATAGACAACTCATATATCGCTTATGGCCAAGATGGAAATCGGTACAATTCTAGTTTAAATGTGTGGCCTGCAAACACAGTTGTTTCTCCTGCCATCGCTTCTGCTCTGTACAACATGTCAGACCATTTACCCGTGATCATGGAAGTTGTGGTAGATCCAACTTTAAGCATTGAAGTTACCAGTAAAAAAGATTGGAATTTCTTCTTTTCAGAAGATCGGAATGAAATTGATTTCCATAGTTCAGGAGTGGAGAACAAACTAACGATTCGAGTGACCGATATTCTAGGAAAACAGGTGAGTCACAAAGCATATAGTAACACTTTCGATGCAACGTTAAACACGGCAAACCTAAAATCGGGAATCTACATTGCATCTGCTTACAGTGGACAAATGCGTTACTCGATAAAATTCTTAGTACGGTAATTTTCCAGTACTACTGTTTTATAAATTTTATTAAGATATCATAAAACTCTTCCGGGGCTTCCGCGTGAATCCAGTGTCCAACATTTTTGATCATATCTATCTCGGAATCTGGAAATTGAGCGCTAATTGAATCGTAATCAGCTTCAACAATATAATTTGACTTTTCGCCTCGAACAAACAGGGTTGGTATATTCACTTGTTCTGGCTCAAGCGCTGAAATAATATTCTCCATTTCTCGTGTTATAACATGCAGGTTTATTCTCCAACCTAAGACTCCTTTCTCTTTCCAGTAAAGATTCTTTAACAAGAATTGTCGTACACTTTTACTTGGCACGTATTCCGCCAATTTAGTTTGGCATTTACCACGAGTGTTGTAAATACTAAAATCCAGGGCTTGCATTCCTTCTAAAATCTTATCGTGATGCATCGGATATTCTTTCGGCCCAATATCTACAACAACCAAATGAGATAATCTTGAATCGTCTAATTGAGCATACGTCATGGCTGTTTTCCCACCCATTGAGTGTCCTACTAAAACAACATCTTCTAGATTTCGATCTGTGATAAACTCATCTAAATCATCAGCCATTAATTCGTAGGAGAAATCGTTGCTATGATCTGAATGGCCATGATTACGTTGATCTATTAGGAAAACATGATACTTTTCAGCAAGTCTTTTCCCTAATGTTTGCCAATTATCAGAAGATCCAAAAAGTCCGTGTAAAATCAGCAGCGGTTGGCCTTCTCCATATTCTCTACAATGAAGTTTCATTTTAGTGCTTTCAGGTACTTCTTAGTTGTTTCCTCCAATCCAAAATAGAGTGCGTCAGCAATAAACGCATGACCGATAGAAACTTCTTTTAAGCCATTAACTTTAGACTTGAAATAGTTCAAGTTCATCAAACTCAAATCATGGCCTGCATTTAAACTAAGCCCCAAATCAACAGCCCTTTCGGCTGCACCTAAATATGGCAATATTGCACCGTCTTGATCAAGTGGGAATACAGCGGCATAAGACTCTGTATATAGTTCAATCCGATCTGTACCAACCTTAGCTGCTCCTTCAATCATTTTAACATCAGGATCTACAAAGATCGAAGTTCGAATACCTGCGTCTTTAAAAACTGATATCATACCTGATAAATATTCATGATTTGCAATTGTATCCCATCCATGATCGCTTGTTAATTGCATATTCGAATCAGGAACTAATGTTACTTGATGCGGCTTTACTTTAAGCACTAAATCAACAAATTTCTTTTCTCTTGGATTTCCTTCAATGTTAAGCTCAACAGACAAACACTGTTTCAACTCAATAACATCATTGTATCTAATATGTCTTTCATCGGGCCGAGGGTGAACCGTAATTCCCTCTACTCCAAAACTTTCTAAATCTTTAGCAACCTGAATTACGTTTGGATTATCTCCTCCTCGGGCATTCCTTAATGTTGCTACTTTGTTTATATTGACACTTAACCTCGTCATTTCTACCGTTCAATAATTAGTGTATCTAAACCCCTATTCACAAGTGTTATACTAACACCCATCCTGTTTAGCACAATTGTTGTACTAAAATTTAAAGATTCAAAGTTATAATTAATACATTGGCACCTGAATGATTGCATTAGATTTAATAACAGACGAAATTCCTCCATTGAAGAATTCCGAACAGTGCACCAAAGCGCTGCATTGGATGGAAGAGTTTCGAGTGAACCATATTCCCGTTGTAAATGGCAATGAGTACATGGGCCTGATCACTGACGATAATATCTTTGATTTGGAAGACCCTGATGTAGCGATTGGAGAGTCTGGTCTAATGTTAGCACAGCCATTCATTAAAGGCGATCAACATGTTTACGATGTGATGAAAATTATCGCTGACATGCATCTCACCCTTGTACCTGTTCTCGATAATGAAAACAATTATTTGGGATGTATTACTGTTCCTCATTTAATGGAGATGATCACCAATACGGCTTCAATAAATGAACCTGGAGGAATTATCGTTTTAGAGATGGCTCAGAACGATTACGTGCTAAGTCAAATAGCCAGAATTGTTGAAGAAAATGACGCAAAAATATTAAGCTCATATATTACTTCTGCTGCCGACTCTACTTTAATAGAAGTAACTCTAAAAGTAAACACCAAAAATTTAGGTGGTATTTTACAAACCTTAAATCGATACGATTATATAGTAAGCGAGTCGTATTCGGAAGACAGGTTTAAAGAAGAAGTGAGTGTGCGATATGAAGCCCTAATGAAATATTTGAACATTTAATGTAATGCGCATTAAATGCAAATCAGCAAAGTCGATAAATCATTTAGCTCTTGCCGCATCCATTTTACTCATTTCATTATCGAGCTTTGCCCAATCAGACTCTGGTTACATTAGCATTACTAAAATTACTATTAATGGTAATTTTAAGACTCTAGACCGGATCATTCTTATCGCCTCCGGACTTACGCTTACAACTCCTATTCAAAAAGAACTTTTCAAATCCAAATTGGATGAAGCAAAAAACAACATTCAAAACACTGACCTTTTTAATTCTGTCGTTATCAGTAACGTTCCTTTAAATGACTCTTTTACAGAACTAATTATTACGGTTGCAGAGCGATGGTATTTATGGCCGCTGCCTATTTTGGAGAATGCTGATCCTAATTTCAATACATGGTGGGAGAATAAAGATTTCAGTCGAATTAATTATGGAATCGTCTTGATGAAGCAAAATTTTCGTGGAAGAGGTGAAGAACTTGGCGGACTTATTCAACTTGGCTATTCTAAACGTTTTGCCTTACTGTACGATGTTCCTTATGCCTCACCAAAAGGAAAATCTGGAATTAAAGTATATGCTGGATACGACCAGCAAAATCAAATTACGATCGGAACCGTAAATAACAAAAGGATATTTCACACGGGTGCAGGCGGAAATACTCGGGAACAATGGCAAGTTAAATTAGGATTTTTGCAAAGGCACAAAGTGGTCACGACTCATACATTATGGGGCGCATATAAAAACTATAAAGTGAAACAAGAGGTTATTACAGCTAACCCAGAATATTTAATTGACTCAGCTAAGCAAATTGGATTTTTCGAACTTTCATATTTATTCAAACATGACAAGAGAGACTACAAACATTATCCTCTCAAAGGCTATTACCTAGACGCAAGAGCCACTCAAAGTGGGATTGGGATCACCAAGGATGTAGCTTTAAGTACGTTAGAAGTTACAGCAAAAAAATTCTTACATATTAAAGGAAGGTTTTACGCTGCTTTTGGTGGTTTTGCAATAGGCACACTTCAAAAGGACATTCCTTATGTGCTTCAAAAAGGTTTAGGGTATGATCATTATGTCAGAGGCTACGAATATTATATTCTGGACGGAAACCACTACGGAGTATTAAAAGCCAACATTAAGTATGAACTCATAAAGAAGAAGACTCATTTAATCCCATTTATTAAAAACTCCAAATTCAATAAATTCTATTACGCCACATATTTGAACATTTTCAGTGATTTTGGGTATGTGCAGAATAATTTTTCAGGCTCTTCAAACTCTCTGAGCAATCAATGGTTAAGCAGTTTTGGCCTTGGTTTAGACTTTTTAACTTATTACGACACCGTCATAAGAGTTGAATTCTCGGTAAACAAGCAGAGAGAAAGCGGTTTTTTCTTACATTTCACCCAACCTATTTAATAATGATAATAGCTATTTACGGTAGAAAGTTTGAAGACAAATCCATTCCAATGGTCAATTTGGTATTTGATGAATTGGAAAAACGGAGTCCAGAACTGTGGATCTATGGCAAGTTTCATGATTACTTAGAAGAAACTCTTAATCGGAAAATTAAGGCTCAACGTTATGAAAAAAGGTCAGATGTTAAAGAAAAAATTGAAGCCTTAATTACCATTGGCGGAGACGGAACGATCTTAGATGTAGTTTCTGAGATTCAAGGAACTGATATTCCAATTCTTGGCATGAACACCGGTAGACTTGGATTTTTGGCGAACAACTCGAAAGAAGATGTAATTAGAGCTATAGAATGTATTCACAACGGTCAATACAGAATAGATAGTAGATCTTTATTAGAAGTAACCTCGAACCAAGATTTATTTAAAGACAATAATTTCGCCTTAAATGAATTAACTATTCACAAAAAAGATTCTTCATCCATGGTAACCATTCATACGTATGTGAATGACAATTACTTAAACTCGTATTGGGCTGATGGTCTAATCGTAGCAACACCAACTGGCTCAACAGCCTACTCATTAAGTTGTGGAGGGCCAATTATGGCGCCCTCTTCAAACAATTTTGTAATCACTCCAATTGCTCCTCACAATTTAAATGTGAGGCCAATTATCTTAAATGATTCGAACACCATTAAATTAAAAATTGGCGGCAGAGAAAATGAGTATCTAGCTACGCTTGACTCTAGATCAGTTACGATTACAAACGAAACCATTATTACTATTAATAAATCTGCCCATTCCATTAACATGATCAAATTTGAATGGCAGACTTTTTTCGACACGATCAGAAACAAGCTTCTGTGGGGTCGAGACAAACGAAACTAAGTTTTAGTTCCGAGCAATTTTGGAACAATAAATGCGTTACATTCTGATAATAAGATCAATTCAAACCGAATGCAGATTGTGTATTAAGTGTTAACTTCGCGAATAATGAAATCATTCAAATATATATTAGGCCTTTTCATCTTGATGATGGTCTCCTTAAATTCTTCGGCTCAGTCTGAAGAAGCAGGTATATTTATTGGTGGCGCTTATTATTTAGGCGATTTAAATCAAGGGAAGCAATTTTATAAAACGAAGTTTACACCAGGTCTATTATATCGACATAATTTCAAAGACAATAGATGGGTAATGAGATTACACTTCACTTACGGAAGGGTTGAAGCCTTTGACGAAGACTCTAAGATTCAGGCAAATGTTGATCGAAATTTAGACTTCAGGACCTCCATTATTGAATTCGGACCGATTTTCGAACTCAACTTTTTAGAATATGAAATGGGTTCTAAAACTAATTTTGGTAGTCGAAACAAGAAAAATGGTACTGCATATATTTTTGCTGGACTGAATTTTTTCAGAATGAACCCAGAAGGAAGAAGAAATGGAGACTGGTTTGAACTTCAGCCGTTAGGAACAGAAGGACAGGAAATTCCAAGTGTTAATTCAAAAAATAAATACGCACTCAACCAAATATCTATTCCATTGGGGATCGGTTTCAAGTTTAACTTGGGGCCACGATTTGCATTTTCATTGGAATATGGGCTTCGTAAAACATTCACTGATTACTTAGACGATGTAAGCGGAACTTATGTAGAAAACGACCTTCTTTCGGATGGAAATGGACCTCTTGCGGCTGAAATGGCCAATAAAACAGGAGATATAAACATAGCAACCGGTCAACAAAGAGGGAATTCTAGCATAAAAGACTGGTACGCATTTTCCGGGCTAATACTGACCTACAGAGTACAAAGGCCAGGTACTTGTAGTAAGTGGTAGCACCCATAGAATTATCAATTTTTCCTATTCTTTGCAAATAAATGTTAATCAATTTCGCTAGTCCGATTTTTCTTAGGAAATTCGCACGCTTCGCGTGTAGCGAAATACAACATTTTAGTATTGAGTATTATAGATCAAATAGATAAAAAAAACGTTCCTCAACATGTGGCCATTATAATGGATGGCAACGGTAGATGGGCGAAGCAACAAGGTGAACTCCGAATATTTGGTCATTCGAGCGGTGTTGAAGCTGTAAGAGAAGCTTTAACTGCGGCTGGAGAGCTAGGAGTTAAGCATTTAACCTTGTATGCTTTTTCTACTGAAAACTGGAATCGCCCGAAAGAAGAGGTAGATGCTTTAATGGATCTGCTCGTTTCTACTATCATGAACGAGCTTGAATCTTTACATAAGAATAAAGTTAGATTGTCAGCAATTGGAAATATTAATAGCCTTCCAGAGCATTGCAAAGCTGAATTAGCCAAGGGGATTAAAGAAACAGCAGCGAATACCGGTGTGAATTTAAATCTTGCCTTAAGCTATAGTTCTAGATGGGAAATTACCCAGGCAATTCAAGAGATAGCAAAAGATGTTGCATCCAATAAAATAGATGCAAATGAAATAAATGAAGAAATAATTAGTTCTTACCTAACAACATCAGAACTGCCTGATCCTGAGCTAATGATTCGCACAAGTGGTGAAAATAGAATAAGTAATTTTTTACTTTGGCAAATTGCTTATTCTGAACTCTACTTCACCGATATCCTTTGGCCAGACTTCAGAAAAGATGATTTTTATAAAGCCATATTAGATTACCAAAACCGCGAACGAAGGTTCGGCAAGACAAGTGAACAAATACATCATATATAGTCTCCTAGTATTAATATCTGTTGTTGGTTGGCAACATTCAGATGCTCAGACAGGCACCGCTTTAGGTGGCACTACTTTCAGCTACAAGAATCCAAAACCATACACCATTGCTCAAATTAGATTTGAAGGTAATCTTCATTATGATGCAGAGCGTTTAAGCAACATGAGCGGTCTTCGTCAAGGGAAAACTATTACTATCCCGGGAGATGACGTTTCATCAGCTATTCAAAAACTTTGGAAGCAGAAGGTATTTTCTGATGTTCAGATTGTAGCGCTGAAAACAATAGGTTCAGATATCTGGCTAAAAGTAATTGTTAAAGAAAAAGAGAAACTTAGCCGATACGGATTTAGAGGTGATCCTTCAAAATCAGAAGCGGACAATCTAAGAGAAGCTTTGGCCCTTAAAAAAGGCATGCGGGTTGATGAGAATACCATTCATAGAATTAAGAGAGTCACAAAAAGTTACTATATCAATAAAGGATTTTACAATTGTAAAGTAGACGTAATTAAAAAACTGGATACCCTGTTAGGAAATGACTTAGTTCAACTAGTTATCCCAGTTGAAAAAGGAGAAAGAGTAAAAATTAGAGAAATCATTATAGAAGGAGCCGATGAAATATCCGCGGAAAAACTCCTTCGAAAAATGAAGAAAACGAAGCGAATCAAATGGTGGCGATTTTTCGCAGCTTCAAAATTCCTTCCAACAGAATACAGAAACGACAAAGAAAAAATAATTAGTTATTATCACTCACAAGCTTATAGGGATGCCGAACTAATTTTCGATACGGTTTATCGAAATGAAGAGGACAATACTTTAAGTATCCACCTTAAAATTGATGAAGGAAGTCAATTCTATCTAAGGAACATTTCTTGGGTCGGAAACTCAAAATACAGAAGTGGACAACTAGACACGATTCTAGGGATTGAACGAGGAGATAAATATAGCCAGGGAATTTTAGACACTAGATTGTTTATGAATCCATCTGGGACGGACGTTTCCTCTTTATATATGGATGATGGATACCTGTTCTTCAGCATTAATCCAGTTGAAGTAATGGTAGAAAATGATAGCGTTGACCTTGAAATGAGAATTTACGAAGGAAAACAAGCTATTGTAAATCGAATTATCATCAAAGGGAATGATCGAACTTCGGAACATGTTGTAAGAAGAGAAATCAGAACTAAACCTGGCGATCTATTTAATAGAAATGATGCAATTAGAACACAACAGCTACTTTCTCAATTGGGTTATTTCAATCCAGAAACTCTAGGGATTGAACCAGTACCAAATCAACAAGACGGTACGGTTGACATTACATACACTGTAGAAGAACGGCCTTCAGATCAAATAGAATTGTCTGGTGGTTGGGGTGCTGGAAGAGTAGTTGGAACCCTTGGAGTTTCATTCAACAACTTCTCAATGAGAAAACTGTTCAAGCTTAAAGAATGGAAGCCTCTTCCTTCTGGAGACGGACAAAGACTTAGTCTGAGAGCACAATCTAACGGGATCTTCTTTCAGTCTTATAACTTCTCATTTACGGAACCATGGTTAGGGAAGAAAAGACCTAATAGCTTCAGTTTTACTGGATGGCATTCAGTTCAATCACTGAACGGATTGCCTAAAAGTAATCCGGCTAGATCATTTATTAAAATATATGGTGCTTCTGCTGGATTAGGTGTGAGATTAAAAAGACCAGATGAGTATTTTAACTTTTACTCAGAAATGTCTTACCAGTATTATGTACTTCAAAATTTTGGAAGTGTATTCTCATTCTCAGAGGGATATGCCAACAACTTAAGCTTACGTTTTTCACTTTCTAGAAACTCAATTGATCAGCCGATTTATCCAAGGTCAGGATCTAGCATTCAATTATCATACAAGTTTACTCCTATTCCATTCTCTTTATTTGATGGGATAGATGATTATTCAGATGTTCCAGATCAGGAAAAATTCAAGTGGCTAGAATACAACAAGATTAAGTTTAGCTCTTCCTTCTTTACCACTTTATCCAAAGACAGAAAGCTGGTTCTTAATGCAAGAATGGGATTTGGGATTTTGCAGTCATGGAACAAAAATGTTGGTGCGTCACCATTTGAACGATTCTACTTAGGTGGAAGTGGTTTAACTGGCTTCAATTTAGATGGAAGAGAAATTATTGCATTAAGAGGTTACGGAGATAATTTAATCTCTCCTAGTCAAGGTGGATTGCTAATTAGCAAGTATACTGTGGAATTGAGATATCCATTATCTTTAAATCCAAATGCTACTATCTATGGTTTAGCATTTGCTGAAGCTGGAAACACGTGGAATGACTGGAAAAAATATAATCCGTTTGAAGTTAAACGATCTGCAGGAGTAGGAATTAGAATATTTTTACCCATGTTTGGTTTGATGGGACTTGACTACGGATGGGGCTTTGATCAGTACGATCAGGGGTCTCAGGGATATGGCACACAAACCCTTCAGAACATTAGAAAAGGACAGTTCCACTTTACAATTGGCATGAATCTTGGAGAACTGTAATCAAAGTTTTATTTTCGAGCGAAATTCTCGCTGGGTAAACAGCAAATAAGAATGAAGAAACTAGCACTTTTAACATTAATCACATTATTTATTTCAGGAGCTACAGTAGCTCAGAAGTATGTGTATGTGAATACAAAATATATTCTAGGACAGATTCCGGAATATAGTGAAGCTCAATTAGAGATTAATCAACTGTCGAAACAATGGCAGGAAGAAATTAAAGCTCGACAGGTTAAAATTGAAGAAAGAGAAACTGCTTTTAAAGCCGAAGAAATTCTTCTTCCTGAAGAGACCAAAAAGAATAAACTTGCGGAGATCCAAATTTTAAAGAACGAAGTAAGGGAATTACAAAAACAAAGGTTTGGTGTTGAAGGAGACTTGTTTAAGAAAAGACAAGAACTGATTCAACCGATACAAGAGAAGATTTACAAGGCGATTAAAACCATAGCTAAAGACAGTAATTACTCGTTTGTATTTGACAAAGCAAGTTCTTCTAACATTCTATATGCGGAAGGCAAGTTAGATGTGAGTGATAGAGTACTGAGAAAGATGGGTTATAGCACATCTAATTAAAAGAATTATAGATTTAAAAAAAGGAAAATGAAAAAAGGACTACTAATACTTGTAGCAATGATCACCATGTCGGTGAGTACGTTTGCTCAGAAATATGGTCACGTTGATGCGCAAGTATTGCTGACCGAATTACCAGATTATAAGAAAGCGGAAGACTCTTTAAAAATCTTTGCGGCTAAGCTTGAAACGGAAATGGAGAATCAGTACAAATTTTACCAGCAAAGGGTAAAAGATTTTGAAGAAGGAAAAGCCGCTGGCCTTTTCACTGCATCTATTGAGCAATCAAGATTGGAAGAATTACAGGTTAATCAACAAAAAATGCAACAGTTTCAGCAAAATGCTCAAACGGATATTCAAAAAATGGAATCTGCGCTTCTTGAACCAATGATTAAGCGAGTAAAAGATTCGATTGAAAAAGTAGCAACTGGCAACAGTTATGCTTACGTCTTTGATTCAAACATCTTATTATTTCATGGTGGTGGCGATGATATCGGTCCATTGGTGAGAAAAGACCTAGGGATAGTTACTCCGTAGTCTTAATAAAAGAATTTAAAGCCCCTCTCTTTCTGACGATTCAGAATAAGAGGGGCTTTTTTGTTCTCAACATTTTAAGTAGCTTAGAAACGTGAAAGGGCCAATTGGCATATTTGATTCTGGGTATGGTGGATTAACAGTATTGAAAGAGATTCAATCCGTACTTCCAGATTGTGATTACTTGTACTTTGGAGACAATGCGCGAGCGCCTTACGGTACCCGGTCATTTGACGTTGTTTACCAGTACACTTTACAAGCTGTTCAGAAGCTTTTTGAGATGGGTTGCCCTCTGGTTGTCTTAGCGTGTAACACGGCTAGCGCAAAAGCGCTTAGAACCATCCAACAACACGACTTACCGAACATGGCTGATCCTTCTAAGAGAGTCCTAGGTGTTATTAGACCCAGTGCCGAAGTAATAGGTAACTACACAAAAAGCGGACATGTAGGAGTCTTGGGAACAAACGGAACAGTTAAATCAAATTCGTATTCAGTTGAAATTGAAAAGTTTTTCCCAGAGGTGAAGGTTACGCAACTAGCTTGTCCAATGTGGGTGCCTCTGGTAGAAAACAACGAATATGATTCAAAGCCAGGAAGAGCTTTAGTAAAGACCAAAATCGAAGAGTTAATTGATCTCGATCCAAAGATTGATACGATCGTTCTCGGATGCACTCATTATCCAATTTTAAAGGAAATTATTGAAGAATATGTGCCAAAAGAAACAAGAGTTTTGTCACAAGGTGAAATTGTAGCTCACAGTTTAAAAGATTATTTCGAACGGCATCCTGAAATGAAAAGTAGGATTTCTACTCTTTGTACCACTTCCTATTTCACTACAGAAAACCCGCTTGATTTTGAAGGGAAAGCTTCTATTTTCTTAGGAAGTGATATCAAGGCCCAACACATGGATATCTAATCTAATAAACGAACCTCCACTCTTCTATTAAACTGCATCATTCTGTCATTGATTTCTTTTACTCTAGGTCTTGTATTGCTAAAACCTTCAAACTGCATCCGACTTTTATCTATGCCTAAATCCACCAAATAGTTGTGCACCCGTATAGCTCGGTTATTAGATAATGTTTGATCGGGACCACAACATACGTGCCCTTCGATCATAATTTTAAACGCTGGATTTTCTTTTAAAATTGCAGCCAATCGCTCCACCGCCTCTTCTGCCTTTTCATTTAAAAACACATATTTCCCAGGTATAAATTGACAGCCCTTCAACTTCATCGATTTCTTCTCGTAGAGCTCAGAATAATCTAGAATTACTATGTCCACCCTTCGATTTAAACTATCAGAAGAATGGGTTAAAGAATCCTCTCCTAAATACTTTTCTTTAACTAATTTATAGGAAGCTGCTTCAATTACGTTTGATATAGATTTGACTCGTCTCTTGGCCAAACTAATATTGGATTTATTGGCCCCATTTGCATCCGCAAACCCATATAAATACAATTCCGAATTAACGCTTTTTGCTCTTTTCTTAAGTACATTAATTCGTTGTGATTGAGTTGCGCTCAACTCATGAGAACCCGTTTTGAAAAAGAACGATTGCTTATATTCTTTCTGCGCACTGCATAGAAATGGAATTAAACCCATAAACAAAATAAAGGATCTCATATGCTAATAACGTCTTAATATTAAATAGGATACATAAATATAGGCCTCAGTGTAGCTACTCCTTATACCAACTAGCATACTTCGAATAGTTGTTGGCAATTCTAGCGATTTCGCCTTCTCTGAGATCCTTCCCGACTTCTTTAATAAACCTAGCTGGAACACCAGCATATAGACTCCCCGGTTTTACAATAGTTCCCTGCATAACTACTGCTCCAGCACCTATAATGCTTCCCTCACCAATTATACAATCGTCCATTACAATTGATCCCATTCCGATAAGAACATTATCATTGATCGTACATCCATGTACAATTGCATTGTGACCAATAGAAACATTATTCCCAATGGTAGTTGGACTTTTTTGGTAAGTACAATGAACTACAGCTCCATCTTGCACATTTACTTTATCGCCTAGTTTAATAAAGTGTACGTCTCCTCTTAGGACGGCATTAAACCAGACGCTGCATCCATCGCCCATTATTACTTCTCCTACAATTGTCGCATTTTCTGCGAACCAGCAATCTTTGCCATATACTGGCTTTTTGCCTCTTACTTCCTTTATTATTGTCATTCTTTTAAAATTGTACCTAAATTTGCATAAAATTCGACACAATGAGTGAAACAAAAATTCCCGTGACCATTTATTCTGAAGTAACACCAAATCCGGCTGTAATGAAATTTGTAGCTGACAGGATGTTAATTTCAACTGGAGAAATCGCTGAGTACTTGTCATTAGAAGACGCTAAAGGGTCTTCAACGCTTGCGGAAGCTTTATTTCAATTCCCTTTTGTGTCTGGAATTTTTATTACTCGAAATTTCATCGCTATTACTAAAAATGAAACGATCCAGTGGGATATGATTCATGGCGAAGTAAGAAGTTACATTACAGAGTTTCTTCAATCTAACGAAACTGCCGTTCAAGTTATTCCAGAAAGCAAGACTAGAGAAATAGAAACCGAAGATAAATCGGAAAAAATTGAAGTGTCAATTGAACCTGAAATCAATACAGAACTAGACAAAACGATCGTTAATCTTTTGGAAGAGTATGTTACACCTGCAGTAGAAGCTGATGGAGGCGCAATTCATTTCAAAAAATTCGATGAAGCAACTGGAGTGGTAACTGTTGTTTTAAAAGGAGCCTGTTCGGGCTGCCCTTCTTCAACCGCTACTTTAAAAGGCGGAATCGAGTCGCTTCTAAAGAATCATCTTCCAGAAGTATCTGAAGTTGTTGCCTTAGAAGGATAGCAGGAAGGGGAAAGACTAAAGCACAAAGTTTAAAGTGTTTTTTTTACACGCCCCTGCATCAACTGTATCAAGGCTTTCCCCTTTTTACTTTAAACTTTCTACTTTTATTTATGGAATCCGTGTGAAAACACATCTTATTATCGAAAGCATTTAAAAATTAATGCTAAGACTTAAAAATCGCAGATAATGAGAGTAACCAATTACATATTAGCTGGCCTTAGTTTACTAGGATCAGTAGGTGCAATGGCACAAGGATCTCCTGGAGAGATTAAAGGAAAAGTTTTTAATGATTTAGTTCAGCCAGAACCATATGTTGAAGTTTGGGTAGACATCTCTGGAAGTAACCAAATGAAAGTAGAAACCGATGAAAAAGGCGCTTTTACACTAAAGCCTCTTGACCCAGGAACATATGTTGTTTACGCAACAGGATTCGGTTACGACACCACAATAATCAAGAAAGTAAAAGTGATGCCTGATCAAATTACTTTCCTTAATGATATCGACATAGCCGCAGCTGTAGACATTTCCCATACAAAATCCATTATTGACAAGGTAGACCCTACTTTAAAAACAATGGATGCAGATGACATTGCTTTACTTCCAATTCGATACGATGCAAAAGCAATGGTAGCTAGCATGTCTCCTGAAATAAAACAAGGCGCTAATGGTGAATTATATTTTAGAGGTTCTCGAAACGGTGCAAGTGTGTACTATGTAGATGGAGTCAAATTAAGAAATGAATTAGCCAATCTCCCAGCAAGATCTTATGGGTCAATTCAAGTATATACTGGTGGTGTTCCAGCAAAATACGGTGACACAACTGGCGGAGTAGTTGCAATTGAAACACAGAGCTATTTCAGTCTATGGAGATCAGAAAAAAACAGAAGAGATATCGCTAAGAAAAAAGCGAACAGAAAATAATTCAACTCGCCAAACAAATCAAACATGAACTTAGCGAAGCGATCTCACGATTGAACAGCTAAAAATAAATTTACCATGAGTAAAAATTTAAACTATATCATTATCGCAATTGCTTTGTTTGGCGGTATGAATGCTTTCGGCCAAGGATCGCCAGGAGCAATAAAAGGAAAAGTCTTTAACGACCTTGTTGAACTAGAACCATTTGCTGAAGTATGGGTCCATGACATCGGAAATAAAATAATTAAAACAGAAACTGATAAGGACGGTAGGTTTACTTTAAAACCACTCTCTCCAGGATCTTATGTTGTTTATGCAACCGGTTTCGGATATGACACTACCATAATAAATAAGGTTAACGTAAGAGCCGACAACGTCACGTATTTAAATGACATTGATATTGCCTCTGGAATAAGGGTCAACTTGGATTATCAACCTGGCATCATAGAACGTTGTGGTTGCGTAGTGATAGAAAGAGAAATGATCGAACTTCTGCCAACAGTGAGAGATTTG
>JBLIOB010000027.1:0-24916 GCA_047639575.1 Parvicellaceae bacterium | reverse complement strand
ATTACAGCAACTACTACCCTAGCGTTATTTGCTTTTCTAGGAATGGAAAGCGCCACTATTCCGGGAGGGAGAATGAAACAGAAAACGATAAAAAGAGCTACCATAATGGGTACTTCCTTTACGATCATTCTCTATCTGTTAAGCGCTATCGCCATCATGGGATTAATTCCTCCAGAGTCTTTATCCAAATCATCTGCGCCCTTTGCTGATGCAGCTCAATTGTTTTGGGGAGATGCCGGTCGATATATCGTTGCGCTTGGTGCAATTATAGCAACCATGGGAGCATTAAATGGCTGGATACTAATTCAAGGGCAAATTCCAATGGCTGCTTCACAAGACAAGTTGTTCCCAAAAATTTTCGGAAAAACGAATAAAAACCAGTCACCCATTTTAGGAATTGTAATCTCAAGTTTATTGGTGTCTGCGCTTATGATGTTGAATTATTCTAAATCCTTTGTAGAGGCGTTCACGTTTATGATGAAGCTCTCCACCTTATCGGTACTTACACCTTACTTATTCTCTACAGCCTGCTTAGCTTTATTGCTTTTTGAAAAGCGCTCCAAAGGCTACGTTACTTATTTAGGAATTGCGTTTCTTGCTTTTTGTTTTTCGATGTGGATCATCGTTGGATGTGGGTATGAAACAGTTTTCTGGGGATTTTTTCTACTAATGATGGGAATTCCTTTTTATGTTTGGCTTAGAAAAAAATAATTATGGAATCATTTCACGTACATCCAGATATTAAAAAAGCGGAAACGCTACCCGCTTCGTTCTACTCGTCTGATGCTGTTTTTGAAAAGCTTAGAAAGAACGTTTTTCTTCAATCTTGGCAGTGGATTGGAGATCAAAACAACATGGTTCCGTTAACAGGAAGTGCCCATCCTTTTATTTTACTCGATGGATTCCTTGCAGAACCAATGGTTTTACTTCGAGATCAAGAAGATCAAATCAAATGTTTTACAAACGTATGCACGCACCGGGGAAACATCATTGTTCAGAATCCAGGAAAAGTGAGAGGTTTAGTCTGTAATTATCATGGAAGACAATATGGATTGGACGGTCAATTTAAACGAATGCCTGAATTCGAACAAGCTGAAAACTTCCCAAGACCGTGTGATCATTTGCACGAATTTCCTATTCATAATTTGGGTCCATTTCTGTTTGCCGGATTAAATCCTTCATTCGATATATCGAAGGCCATCGGTACCATGAATGAACGAATAGGTTTTTTACCGTTGGATCAATTCAAGCTGGACAGCAATATGAGTAAAGACTACATTGTTAATTGTCATTGGGCCTTATATTGCGATAACTATCTGGAAGGATTTCATATTCCATTTGTGCACGAAGATTTGAATAATGCTTTAGACTATGGTTCTTACAAGACTGAAATATATGATCACTTAAACCTACAGATTGGCTATTCAGATAGCGGAGAGGAGGTTTTTGATTTACCAGAAGGACATCCAGATTATGGTAAGAACGTTGCAGCATTTTACTATTGGCTTTTTCCAAACATGATGTTTAATTTCTATCCTTGGGGATTATCTATTAACATTATAAAGCCCCTTAGTAAAAACAAAACAAAAGTTTCATTCGTTACATATGTATACGATGAAAGTAAACTAGATCAAGGTGCTGGAGCCTTATTAGATAAGGTTGAACGCGAAGATGAATTCGTAGTTGAAGGTGTTCAGAAAGGACTGGGATCTAACTTTTATAAAACTGGACGGTTCTCACCTACTCGTGAGCAAGGAGTTCACCAATTTCAACAGTTGTTAGCAGAAAGTGTTAAGTAGAATTAACTTGAATTTAATATGAGAACATCATATAGCTCCAATTGGAGACCCATTAGCTATTCTAGGGGAGTCTTTAAACTTCAATTTCTCAGGACTTGAAAAGTAAAGCTCTATTAATTGGATTTCTTCAAACTGAAAAGCTGATTTTGATTTAAGTTTCTTTAAGTATTGGTGATAGCTCTTAATCTTGGCTTGCAAGATTCCTTTGACTTATAGACTATCAGCAGATTTCTTGCGGGTCAAAATGCTTAGAAGTAATTGTCTATGGAAGTGTTTGTCAACCGTAAAAAACACCTAAATAATAAATTATCTTCGAGGTATGAAAATGACATCGATTATACCAATAGCTATTAGCCTGTTTTGTTTATCAATTCTACTGTACTCCTGTGGGCCAGAATCGGAAGTGCAAACAGAAGCTCCAGCGCAGCTTGAAGATTCCATCATTAGTAACATTGATACTATTGTCGAACCAATTGATTCAATAGTAACTGAGGAACTAAATGATTCTAGTATTAACGGAAAGGTAATTCTCGATTTGTCGGAAAACTTGGATAGTCGTTCTCGTGGACTGGTGCATTATTTCTCTGGAAAAGTAACAGAATCTAACGAAACAGGACGTGGGCCTGAATGGTATTATAACTTAAAGAGCGAAGCTGGAGAGGAATTCACTTTTTACTTAATGGGATTTGGAATGGATGGTCCAGCTATTGGTAGTAACGTCAAAGTATCCTATATCATAGTTGAGGAAAAATGGATTTTAGGAATTCGCCTTGCCGATGAGACTATAGATGAGGCACTAGCTGCACTTGAAATGGATGCTGAATATTTGGTAAGTACAAAAAAAGACTATGAGGCCGCTTCATATACAGTGGAAGATGTAACATATTTGGAAGGTCAGCAGGGAGACATGGCCTTTTACATAACGGTTAAAAACAGTGCCAACGAAGAAGCTACTCATGATGGCTACTTTCATGTTGGAGATGGTGACATGAGCCGATACACAGATCAAAAAGTAGTGTTGTATGGAGAATTAAATAAAGAGAATAGTGTTGTGAAGATTGAGTTGGAATGACCAAATGAAATTAATCAACAACAATCTCAATATACATCTCTAGATACTTGCCATTTTTCAAATTGGTAATCTGAAACTCGAAAGGCTCGTTACTTTTTCTTCTAACGTCAATCATACCTATGCCAGCGCTATTGCCTTTGTTGTTCTCGGAGCTTTCTATTAGACCCTTACGATAGAGAAATTTAAGTTCTTCTTTATTCTGAGCGTTCAGGAAATTAATCCACTGCTCTACTTTAGAATCTTGACGAATGTAGTTTCCTGTACATAAAGTATAGCCTCTATCAGATTTTAATAAGCAAAACAACCCTTCCCGCTGATCGTTAATATCCTGACCATGGCGAACTATGTTTTGAATCATTTCAACAGCCGTGTGATATATAGCATACCCTACAGCACCCATTGCGTCACCTGTGTTTCCTTTTAACATTTTTAGTAAAGGAGTGGTCAAGTCATCTGTAAAAGAAGTCTTTAATAAAAAGATGATTTCTTTCTCTTCTATATACCGATGTAGGTCAGTGTTGTCGCTGATACTAATTGAAGGTTTATCTACCTTATCTTCTTGCCCATCTAACAGTAAATCGACCTGTAAGTTAAATCCAAAGTTTTGGTCCGACTTAGCTTCAAATGAAAACTTTAAGTCCTGTGTAGATTTCCTTGCCATTTCAATAAGACCGAGCCCTGCTCCACCTTTATCATTTAAACCACCTACTTGCAGAGAACTTCGATACATTGCTTTTAAACTATCTCGGTCCATTCCTTCTAACCGTTTCAACTTAGTTTCCAAGGATGTTTTGGTTTCAGAGTCAACAACGTTGGACGAAAAAACGTGCAAAAATGGATCAAGCCTTCTAACTCCGAAAACAGTTGCCGATTCAGCTAACAATTCTTCATTTCCGTGCCTTACAATATTTTGAAAACTTTCTGCAACTAAGAATGACATCCGCTTTCTGGACTTCTTAGTTAAGTCGGACTCTGATAAGTATATGATTTTTTCGGTGTACGAATCATCGAAATTGCCATTGTAGCAAAGGCTTACTTTATCATGAACAAAAAACTCACGTAATTCTCCGACTATCATTTGAACTGCCAAGTAAGAAAGATACGAAAGCAATTAAGACGAAAGTACGATGATCCAAATAAGGTTGACTATTTGTAAACAACGATGTGTTTTATATCCTTGTTTCAATTAAGCACTTTGGTTTCACTCTAAAAGTAGAACATGGAATCGCCTATGCTATTTGAATTCACCTTAAGTAATCCCTACTTTTTACAGTCGAAAACACTTTTATAATTGCTGTTAAATAGAAGGAAATATTCAAATTATAGATATTGTCTAACCAATAGTGGCACAAGGCTCGCAAGCATCAATAATAAATGTGAATAGTTTTGATTGTGCGATCGAAATTGTTCTATCTTCATTGTTCATTATGGGAGCAATCCTAAAAGGTCATCAAGGTAATTATTGTTGCTTTTGAAGATTAATACATTTAACAAGCAAGATCTGATCGACCACTGTCTCTAAATAGGAATATCAGCCTATTTAGAATGACTTTTTAGTTTTAGATATTTATCTCGAATTACCTAGTTCATTTAATTGAACATTTTCGAGATGAACGCAGGCTTGCCTTTAATAATGGACGGGAATTATTTACAATTATTAAACTTTAATATATCTACAATGGCTGAAACAACCCAACTTGATAAATATGATCATATCGTATTACAATTGATTTATGAAAATAAAGCTCCTTTAACATTGACTGAATTACGAGTTAAGTTTTGGCCTAAAACAGATGTAGATGAAACTAATGTCAACTTATTGGGATCCGTAGTTACCAAGCTATACGTTGGCAACTTGATAGAAAAACTTGGTAAAAGCGGATACTTTATTACCGTATCTGGACGAAAGTTTATTGTTAGCAAAAATTGAATTAAAGACCCTTTACCGTTTCAATAGAATAATCACCTAAATATTCAGGATAAGAAGATTCAGTTTTTCTCCTTCGTACTCTTCCCTAAAGAAAACTTATAAACATCTGGATTGCCTTCAATCTTCAAATTGATATAACGGATTCGTTTGCCCGTTTTTCCATATTGGATAGCATCTACTTGTTCAGGATCTACTTCTGCTGGCTTCTTCTTAAACAGCTTGGACGATGCTGCCTGTGTGACCAATTTCCATGGGACTCTTATATAATATTCAAAGTCCATATTAGTCTTTTGCTTCCCAGATATATCCATAAAGCCCAAAGATGAGTTAACTGTCATGTTGGGGATTGTCAGAATTCCATTAGTTAGGTCTAAGTGATTATCTAATGTGTCGAATCGAACACTACTTAAGTTTTTGTCCTTAAAGTAATCAGACATCATGTCTAACATAGCAAAATGCTTTAATTCACCATTGATTACATGCACATCCGCATGGATTTCAGATTCATCAATTTTCGGCATCATGTCCGTATGTAAAAGCAAGTTTCCAGTAATGTTTCCTGAAAACTCTCCTTTCAAATTATCTGACACCAAATACTCCTGACCAAAATTCTCGAATTTGAAAAGCAACTTCTCCAAATCGATTTTAGTTACAGTCAACTCTGGACTAAAGTGGATGTGAGTTGGATCTGAACCATCGAAAAATCCGCGGATATCCCAATCTCCTCCTGCAGCAGTGCAGTAAAGCTGGTCGATGATTAATAAGTGATCAGAAGTGGTGGAGACTTCTCCTCTAATTTTGTGCATTAAGTATCGGTGGAAATTCATATGGCCAATGTCCAAATGGTAAGTCATATCGGTAAAAGGCAGATCATAAATATTGAACCCGGCATCATGGTCCACTTTCGGTGCTCCCATTGCCGCTATGGCTGGCGGAGGATTATAGTTGAATATTTCATCTAGGTCCAATCGTTTAGATGTAATGTTAAAATGATTATCCCGTTTCTTGACGCTTTCATTTTTTCCAAGATACCAGTGCAGCGTGGTTTTGAAATCAGATTTCCCTAGTTTACCTGAGAACTCTTCTACCATAAGATGGTCATTTTCATAGTGGATTCTTCCCTTGAAATCTTCGAATTTCAAAGGATGTATCTTCATATGTGTTGTAAACTTATCTAATTGTGTGTCAACGGACTTAAACCCATCATCGTAATGAAGTTGAGATGTTCCGTGAATCTTTAGTCCTTGGAATTCTTCATGCCTATAGTCTTCTGGGACATAGTTCGCACCTTTATATGAGAAAACGTCCTCTAACCTTATCAACTTGGAGGAGAGGTTAAAATCAATTTTTGTATCACCTTTTGGGTGTTCCATAAACCACATGTCATAGTGCTGTAGTTTTCCAGAGAAAAGGAAGTCAGTATCATCAACCATCCCTTTAAAATCAACTAAACGGAAATTGTCTTTTTCAATGATAAGGTCGGCATGAAAATCATGAAATTCATGCGGGTAGTGTTTGAGCTGGGCATGGAGGTTTTCAATGAAGAATTCACCAATCGGCAAGTTCGGAGATTCAGTAAATGCCCTTGCCGAACTTTTAAAGTCAAGATTTAAACGGAGGTCAGTAATCTGTTCATCAAATGCAGCGCTATCGGATCCAGTTAGTTCATAAATGTCTATCAAGTCACTTTTAATCTTTAATCGGGTATCTACCAACTTGTCAGTATGATGAATAATAGCCGGGAAATCATCAATAGAACCGCTTATTTTAATATCTGATTTTCCGAATAGAAGGTTACAGTACGTGATGTCCAGTTTATGGCCATTTACTTCAGCTTTAATATCAACATCGTTTATAGGCACTGGTAAAGCCGAAGAATTAAAGCTCAAATCCTTTACGTCCAACTTCGTATAGTAGGATTCGTTCAATTTAGAAATCGCATGTTCAGGGTGTGCAAAATCAATGATGTCATGAAAGTTCATTTCAAGCTCAATAGAGCCTTGTATGTCTTCCAGGTCTTTTAAGTTGAGGAAATCTGCTAGAAATGGGAGTTCAAAATTTGAATTGAGTTGAAGATTAATCTCAGGTTCGTTAAAGTTGGTAACGGTTAGATTGGCTGATATTTCTCCAATTTCAGGCCGTGCATGAAAGTCAGAAACAGTTACTTGCATAGTTGACGGGTCTCTCTTGATGCCGTTTGTAAAGGTTCCCGTGAAATTAAGTTCATCCAGTTTTCTGTTAACTGTCTGGTTATTAAAATAAGCATTTTTACAGCCAAATTTTGCGTCAATTTTTGGTTTCGCCCCATTCAAGGTTGCTCCTTTTACGTTAGCATCAAAGAAGATCTCTCCACTATTTTCATATCGTTTTAGCACTGGCAAAAGTTCCTCTGGGGCCAACGACATTACTAAGCTAAAGTCCTTTTTATTTCCACTGAAATGTAAGTCAACGAATGCATCTTTTAAAAAGTCAACAGAGCCTTCCAAGTTGAATTCAGAGCCTTCTAGTTTAATTACAGTTGGTTCAATGGTCATAATATCAACCACTTTCTGAAAGTCTATTTCAGTATTTATGTCAAAGTGTTTGTGCTTAATGAATGTGGTATCACCGTCTTTTATGATATTAAGTTCAAACCTAGAGTCTAAAGAGGCCAGGACGTGATCTGCACTTGTTGTAAACTTTGAATCAGCATCAGTAATAAAGGCTTCAATTACCAAATTACTGGCTTCATTGATCTTTAAAATGTCAATATTAACCAATTCAATTTCGTGCAAATCTAAATGAAATTCTTCCGCTGGATCCTCTACTTCTTCTATTGGTTCTAATGCTTTGACGATATTAAACTCTCCGTTTTCATGCTGGGTTAAATAAAGACTTCCTTCTTTCAGCTTGATGTCTTTAATTTCCATCTGACCACTAATGATGGTCCAAAGATCAAATCCAATGAAGATTTCTTCAACATCCACGATGGTATCTAGCTTCTCTTTGGTTTCGTAAATCTTAACATGTTCTAAATCGATGGAGATATATGGGAATGTTTCGAAAGGAGAAATATGAGAACCAGTAATTTCAATTAAACCAGTGAAATCTTTGTTCATATCCTCAATTAGGTGTTGAACTACATCGTCTTGTTTCCAATATAGAACTGAGATTAACGCTGCAAAAAGGAGAACTGGTAGTAAAAAGACAAGGATTACAAAACGTTTCCAAAAGCGTTTACTTCTTAACCAACGAAGCACCCTTGGGCGTTTCTTTTTAGCTGATTCTTCTGGTTGATTTTTGGCTTTACTCAAACGCTTTTACGATTCTGAATGTATTCTAGTAAAATTAGTGGAATTCCGTTAAGGATAATGTTATAGCCTAAATAAATATTTTGACAACGTCATCTCGAAAAACAACAGGCTTATTTAAATAAATAAATTGATCACCGCGTACCTATTATTTTAATAGGATATAACTTCCATAACTAACCTAACCCCCATTTCTGAAGAGCAATAATCCTGACCAGAATAATATTGTCTTGAATCCACTCTTGCATAGGCTCCAGGGTCTTTCCAGCTACCACCTCTGGTTATACCCGATCGATCCTCTGGTACACTGTCACAAGGCTCTTTTGTGAAATTATAGAAAAAAGATTCTCGATCGCAATCTTCTGCAAATACCATTTCTTCAACATTTCCAGCCATATTAAACAACCCGTATCCATTTTCTTCGAAGGTGGATTTTGGACTCAGGATATCATGATTGTCATTTAATCTGCCCTTATTGTTTGCAATAGACATTGGGCTATAGCCTTTTGACCCTTGTACATAGTACAGTTTCCGTACCGTATCACCTCTATAGTTTATAGATAATAAAGAGTCACGATATATACTGCCTTGGTCCGCATATCTGAAATTCCCCAAGTGTTTTCCTTCTTCATCGAATGCACCTACTTGCTCCCATGGAAATATTCGATCATAGCTTCCACCTTGTGCCGCATGATGCCATTCTTTCTCTGTTGGTAGTCGAAAAATGACTTTTTTAAATTGTCTTTCTGTGTTCAAATTATAAAATTTAGTTCTCCATTCAGCGTATGCTAGGGCTTTTCGAAATGAAAGCCCAATTACCGGATATTCATAATAAGCCGGATGTCTTAGGTAATAATCCACATATACCTCGTTGTGAGCATACCGGTCCCTCCAAACAGTAGTGTCTGGCATCATGTCTTTTATTTTGTTGGTATCCCCTATTCCAACTAAATAGTTTATGAATTCCATGTACTCAAAATTGGAAAGTTCATTCTTGCACATGAAGAAGGAATCTATGTTAACGCTATCAGTTTTACTTTTGCGAAGAAATGGTACATCTTGATCGTTATAGTTGATCCTGTAGTGTGCTTCTGGAATTAACGCAAAATCTGACTTATTAAGAAACTTCCTAATGCTCTTCTCGCGCTGACGTAACTCCTTTTCAGGTTGAGAATAGGACAATATTGAAAAAAGTGAGATTAATAGTAAAATTAGAATTCTCATAGGTGTTTAGTTTCAATCACATAACAATTGATTCGTGCTATGTTACACAATAGACATGTAAAGAATTGTATGAATTTATTCTTTAGCTCTTCGGCTTTCAGGTAGTGGTTTCATATCTTTAGTAAAACCTAAGCTTAATTATATGAAGTCACTTTATCTTTTAGTTGTAATATTAATTGGCGCGCTATCCATTCAAGGGCAGTGCGGCTTTACCATGTTCAACACGTTAATTGGACCTTGTAACGATACTACCAATAATTATCAAATTGATGGTTACACAGAATTCACCAATGCTCCAGCTTCAGGCCAACTGATTATTGAAGATACTTATTCAGGAATATTTCAATCTTTTAATGCTCCATTTACGAGTCCAACAAATTATTTAATTACAGGTTTGAATTCCAATGGACAAAGTTCTATTATGCGAGCTTATTTTTCGGCTGATACAAGCTGTTCTATCCAAATTCCATATACTGCTCCAGCGTCATGCATATGCACCACTACTGCTGGTACAACTTCAGTTGTTATGTCTGGTTCAAGCCTTAATTCATACATACTTTGTGATGGAGATCAAGTTAATATTGGGTCAAATAATGATTATGTAATTCCTACAGGAGCGAATCCCGGAATTGGATATTTGCTATACAATTGTCTACCTGATCCGTTGAATAATGATCCAATGGGTGATCCTTGCTTAGTAGGAATTTTGACTAACCTACCCTCTTTTTCGGAAACTAACCTAGCTGGTTCTTCTACTGGTATAGTTGGAGCAACGCTTTCTGGAGGTGCGCCATTACCTAATAATACAATTTGGTTCGTACCTATGACTTTCAATGACTATATCGGATTTTCGTATAATCCAACTTGTGTTGATCTGGGTCCTGCTATAGAAGTAACCTACTTAAATCCAATTGAATTATCTCCAATTGATACTATTAGTGGACAAGTTACTGTAACGGTTACTGGCGGGTACGAAGAGTTTTTCGGAGGGGACTACACTATCACTAATAACGGAAGTGGAACATTATCCTCTACGCTAGTTGATTCAAGTGGTAGTGATTTTATAATTTCAGGTCTTAATACTGGAGATGTTTGGGATGTTAGCGTTAGTGACTCTAATGGATGTTATGTATCTATGGCTGATACGGCAAACTTTGTAGTAGGTATTTCAGAAGTTCTTTTAAAACTGTCCTTATACCCAAACCCTGTGCACGAAGTATTAAATATCGAGTTTCATTCTACGATCAATGGTTCAGTTCAGATCCTGAATATTCTGGGAGAAGTAGCGAAGGAGGTTAAAGTTTCAAGAAGTAGCATTAGCCTAGACTTATCAGAATTATCTGATGGTCAATATGTGGTCGGTGTTATTCAATCTGGAAGACCAATATCGTATGCTCGATTTATTAAGAATTAGGAAAAGCTACTCTCTGATATAGCGTCCACTTTTAAGTATATATTTTCCAGGTTTTAAGATCCCTTTGCCGTATTCTTGTTCCTCGCCAATAACGGCTTGCTTGAAATATTGAATAGTCCCAATTCTTGTGTATTCTCCAATAGTGATAACCTCAACCGAAGAATTTATGGATGTTTCAATGGAATCATTTGACCAACAACATGGTTTTTCATATTCGTAAACCTTACCAGTTTCTTCATCCACTTCTTCGTATAATTCATAACTGCTTCCTCCTCGTATTTTTAAGTACATAGCTTCGAATATCAGTTCCCTTTTGGTCAAGTTCCATACTTGGATTCCTTCTCTACCGGACCATGAAGTAGTGCCGCCCTCATAACAACGAAAGTCAATTAACGCGAAACGGTCTTTGTCTATTTTTTTAGCTTCTAGCACTTTGGCATAATCGCAACCATAATCAGTGATGAAAGAGACTTCTTCTGTGTTAAGCTCTATCAATTTGGTCCCTTCCCAAAATACTAATGCGCGGTTGTGGTCTATTTCGGCTAAAAGTATTTTATGTACAGAATCATATAAAAAGAGATCCGGATCGTGCCATTGAATTTGTCGGTCCAGAAAGATAAAATCTTTTTCATGGTCCCTGTAGTTGACAAATTGATTTAAATCGATATCAAGTTCTTGAATAGAATCGTAGCTATTAACTGAAATTGCTTTCTTGCTTTGCACAGTGTCAGATTGACTTTTACTTGGGATTACAGAAAGCAAGCAGGAAATAAATAATATGGTTCTGAAAAGCATATTTGAATTTACATATTCCAATAATCGGTCTGCCGTATCTTTATTATTCGTTACTATTTACTTCTTTAGAGCAGCCAACTTAGCATCCATATCCTTGATCCAACCAGCTGGCCCACCAGTAACGTAACCAGATTTAGTTAACCCATTTAATTGAGTTTTTCCAGTTGAATCAGCCTTTGCTTCAAAAACCCATATTGTGGGATACCCGGTTACACCAAACGCCTGGGATAGTTGACTGTTTTGTTGTTTGATATTGTCCGGGATGACCATTCTTCTAGGAAAATCTAGTTCTAGTAAGATGACGTTTTCTTTTGCCCACTCGTTGAATTTATCTTTGGTAAAGACTTCATTCTTAAGTCTGATACACCATCCGCACCAGTCTGAACCAGTGAAGTTTGCCATGATTGGTTTACCTGAACTGTTAGATAATTCAATTGCCTTCTTCAAATCAACTTCCCAACCAGACATTGTAGCTGAATATTCGGCCGGAGCCGGTTTGAATGAAGAAAAAAGTATCGCAACTGCGATTAATAACGAATAACTGATTGTTCTAGCCATGAATCTAATTTAGTAATTATTAAACCAAGAATCTTGCCAATGGTTGCCAAAATTTGTCTTTCAGGCAAGTTCTTTTCGTAGGTTGACAAAACTCTATCAATTTCAATGTCATTAACGGTTTACTTTTTGTATTAAATATTGCAAATAAAACTGCCTTAATGCGTTTTCTTTTATTCACCATTCTTCTGCTTTCCGGTGCTGGTTGCATATCTCAATAAGCACCCTGGTTAGAGGTGATTCCAAAGCAAGCGAAAGAGCTTAAAGATGCCTTGGAAAACGACACCCTAAATGTGGTTTTGTCCTCTGAAATAATTACCCAGCAAAGACTTAAGCTGGAAAGATCATTGAACATTCTTCCCTACCCCTATAAATATGTAAAACAATTACCAGAGAATGGAACTGGTTTAGTTGTTAAAGTAGATACTAATCTAGTTATCCATGGTTTATTTAAAACTAGGAGCTACTTTGGTCTTTTCCATACTATCATTTTTGCGGATACCAGCACGCAGCGAATCTTGGCCAGAGAAGTAGATGGATCTCACATTACCAGACTTGCTCGAGAAATGAGCGCTCAGGAAAAAGGGATTTATCACGTGAACCTTCAAACCGACCTGTTATCGGCTTTTCCAGGTGGTAAAAAAAAACTGACGGTTGACGCCCATCTAATTCTCTCCAAACATTGGGTATTAACTTCTTCCTATCAGCGATACAACGGGCTTCATTCGAATCTCAGGTTTGATAGTTTAGCTGAGTTGAATAGCAATACGGAGGTCTTCAAAGCTGGAATTCGATTTTATCCTGCCAAAAGAATCGCAGATGCTCCAGAGTTATTTTACCTTAAAACTTCCGCATTATTTTTAATGAATGAAACAGCCGAAGATTATATAATAAACAAAAACAGTATGGGTATTTCCTTCGGAGCTGGATTACGTCTTGCTTTTGGGAAACGACTTTATTTTGAATATGATATAGACGCGAATTACCTCTTTGAAAACATCATAAGTGACTATTTGCCAGCACACTATACAAAGGTTCCTACTAAAGTTAGCCTCCGATTAAATATTGCGATGGGCTTTAAATTTTCGGCTTGGAAAAGAGGGCGTCCTTTTGCTTTAAATTTAGAAGAATGTCTTAATTCTTTATTATAGTACTTGTATAGTTTTGATCATTTTCAGCATACACATTTATAATGTAGAAACCAGTATCTAGATCTTTGGTATTGATTGAGTATACTCCCGATTGATTATGAAGGTGCTTTACTAGGACAGTTTGACCTAATACTCCAACTATTTCTATCCGCTTACAAGGTTCTTTCGGTAACACTATACTGAGTTGATCTTGAAATGGATTAGGAAATATTTCTAACTGGGGGTACTCAAGATGGATAATTCCAGTTGTAAAAAGAGTAATCGAATCACAAAACTGGTCAGATCCACATCCGTTAAAAGCTTCCAGACAAATATAATAAGTTCCGGCATTCCCATATGTATACGATGGACCGTTTTCACCACTTGTGTTACCATCGCCAAAATCCCAATTATATGTATTCCCGGCTATTGATATATTGCTGAGATCGATTTGTGGCCCTAAGGAAGAGTAAGTAAATGACGCTATTGGCGCTACATTTTGAATACTGAACGCCTGTTCATTCTGAATAACTTTGTTAAAAGGGCAAGTTGTAATCACTCGAACTTTATACCCATTTCCAGGGGAAACTGGTGGAGTTTCAAAGCTCATTGGACTTGGGCTGATTCCGACCAAAGTATCAAGGTTGATGGGTACGTCAAAGCTCCCAAGTGAATCAGAGAGCTGAGCGATGAAACTATTGCAACAATCAAAATTACAATTGGATTGTAGGTTAAGCGTAACGCTATCTCCAGCACAAACTTCGTTAGTGTTCATAATGAAAGTTACAGGAGGTGACATGCTCATTTTTGTCATCGTTACAAAATAGAATCCAGAAGTCTGCTGTGGCAACACGTTGGAACAAAATTGAGCGGTGTCTAATTGCTCAAAACTGAACAAAATATTATTAAGACCATCTAGAGCCATGCGTCCACTAAGGGCCCCTGCTCCCAATGAATATGGCCTTTGAATGTAACGCAAAACGCCCGATGTGTCAAAAGACATAATTACGGATACATCGTCATTATTAGGATTACACACATGATGTCCAGATACATTCAATGAATCACCAGTAAAAATTGCCAAAAACAGCAAATTCTGGTTTTGATCCGTATGAAGGTTTGCTGCTAAAAACCCATAGTCCGTATGTAAAGGCTTAACCCACTGGAAATCTCCGTTTGCATTATATTTAATTAACATACCATCCGGTCCCCATACAGCCCCTGTCAAAACCGCTGTATCAACTTGCGCTGGATTTCCATAATACCTTCCAGCTCCATAAATGTTTCCATTCTCATCAGACGTAATCGCTTCTATAACGGTCTGTTGACCGAATCCATATGCTCCTCCCGTTCTACACCACTGAAAGTTACCATTTTGGTCGTATTTGGTTATGAAATAATTGTTTAAACCAGACACAGGGAAGATAGCTGTAGCCCATTGCAACGTGCCCCCACTGTAGACACCGGAGCAGAAGACATTACCAAAGACATCTATTTCCATTTCGTAGCCATTTGCGTAGCCCGTTCCTCCCGAGTATCCAGACCACAGAAGAGTACCAATTGGATCAAGTTTTAGAACGAAACTAGTTAAACCAATCGGGGCACAAATAATCGAATCCGTATCTACTGTGAAAGTTGTATTACAACTTCCACCGACATAGACATTGCCAAATTCATCAGATTCTATGCTATACACGCTTTCTTCACCTAGTCCACCAAAAACTTTAATCCAAACCAAAGTTCCATTGGTATCTATTTTTGCAATTGCTGCATCGTTAAGACCTTGAGGAATTATTGTGTCTGAATTGTAGAATAAAGTGTCGCGCAAAACACCAGTGACATAAAGATGATCGCTATTGAATGTTGCCGCTGCGTAATTCCCAAATGGGATTGAGATCATCCAAACATAATTGCCATTCGGAGCAAATTTTGCATAATAACAAGTGTTTCCTAATGTAGGTGCATCAGGAAGTGTATCGCCTCCCATGAATATAGAATCCTGAGTATAGAGAGACACGTAAGAATTTCCCACAGAATCCGCAGCGAATATCGCTGCTTCATAAACTGGATATTGTTGCGCCCATTCCCAACTTTGGCTCAGAACGTTATTAGAGGATGTAATAAAAATGTACGTGATAATGATGAATCGGAGTAGGCGTTTTTTCATTTTTTACAAATAGTGCTGGTATTCAAAGTACTAAATTAAAAGTGTCCTAAACTAAAATTTAGGTTCAAACTGCCAATCTGAATGATTAAGCTGGATCGAATATTGATAAGCCTTTGTAAATAAAAGACAATAGGTTAAAGAAAATCCGAAGTCAGGCCAAAGAATTTAATGAAGGGTGAATTCAATTAAATATTGCGATGGGCTTTAAATTTTCGGCTTGGTAAAGAGGACAATAGCTATTTTTCTAGCTTTAAGATTCAAAAAGTACGATCTAATTTTAATTATTCTTAACGTAAGGAATTCAATATCTTGGAACATGTTTAAATATTACCTGCAAATTTTCTTCTTACTTCTTCTTATTCCAAATTGTCAAAGTCAATCTCAAGTTGGAGAAGCAGCCACAGCAATTGAGTTGGACGAAATATTCAATCAGCGAAAGAAACATTCTTTTAATGCCAATTTTGCCGGGAAAGTAACTGTTATTGATTTTTGGGCGACCTGGTGCATGCCCTGCATTGCAGGACTTGCTAGTCTTGATAGTCTAGCTGCTTTGTATGAAGATAAGCCAGTCCAGTTTATTGCAATCTCCAACGAGAAAGCTAGCAAAGCCAAAGATTTTGTAAAAGCTAAATCTCTTCAAATGCCTTTTGGAATAGACACATATCGATCAGTATTTGACTCTTTCGAAGTAAAAGGAATTCCTCAAACTTTCATTATTAATCGTAAGGGCATTATTGTTTTTAGAGGTCGGAAAGTGACGGAAGATATTCTTGCTGAAGTTGTTGCTACTGACAGTTATCAACCTATCCAAACAGTAGAAGCTGCTCCTGTAGAAATTAGCATTGTGTCAAAATTTAATGCAGGAGAGGACGTGCTATATAATGCAGTGAATGGGATGCTTAATGGAAAAGAGAGCACAACTTTAAAACCTATTCAGCAATTTATCATTCGTCCATCACTATGTAAAAGTCTAAATGCATCAGGACAACGTCAATATAATAATGGATTTACTGGCATAACTTGGTATGGCATTGATCTGCCTTACGTTTATGAGAGTACATACAATCAGCAAGTCCCCTCTTCTGTCTGGATTGACAATGCATCAAAGATTACAGATCGATTCGATATAATTTACTTTAAGCGTAATAACAGTGTGGAGGCGGCAAAGTCCGAAATTATAAAAGTTCTTGAAACCAGTCTTGAAATACACTTTGACAGTATTAAAGGGATGCAAATGGTGTTTGAACTTACCAAAGAAAATAACTCTGAGTATTTGATAGAATCGGCCAATTTAAGTGAGGGAACTAAAAATGCTTACGTATCATTAGCAAAGCTCGTGGGCATTTTAGAATATCATAAAGAACACATCCACATACTGTCAAAATCCGCTTCCGGGTTAATGATAAAGAATAGTAGATATGAATTGAGACAGTTTTTCCAGTTGGAGCCAGACGAAATTGAAACATACCTAAAAGAAATCGGAATCGATATCAGTTTTGTTAGTCGCGACATAACGACCTATCAGATTATAAAAGATTGAATAAATATCTAAGGCCGTTCCAAGTCAACTTGCTCTGGTTTTCATTGATTTAACTTTTTAATTATAAGTTAAAATTGAATATAGATTCTCTAAAATTTAGATGCTGAATTTAGAACTGTAGGAGCTAAGTCAGGATTTACCACATATTCCGTAATTTAGTCGCGTGGCACACACCCTTCAAATAAAAATATTTCTACTTGTACTTTTTGCGCTCTGTCTTCCTTCATACGGCTCTAGTCAAAGCTATGTAGATAGTCTTAAAACAGAGTTAGTCGGTGCATCTGAAAAAGCTAAAACTAGGCTTCATCGGAACATAAGCTTAGAGTATTACGGAAATGATGCAGTCCAATTTCTAGAACACGCTAAGAAATCAACGGAATTAGCCAAGCAGCAAAAGAACAAATGGGCGGAAGCGTATACCTTGCGGTTAATGGGTATTTATTACGATGGTGTTTCTGAATACACGAAGGCAAAGTCACTTATTGACAGTGCTTTCGCGATCAATTTAAGGTTAAAAGACAAAGGTGGTGTTGATGCATGCATTAGTAGTTTAGGTATCATTTATTACCATCAGGGTAAATACGTTGAAGCCTTAGAGAAGTATCAACAAGTAATAAAACTATATGAAGAATCGGGAGAGCTTCATAAACAAGCTCAGTTTATTGGTAACATCGGAGGGATCTATAGTGCTTTAGGTCAGACTGAAAAAGGATTGGCCTATTACAAAGAAGGACTCGCTGTAAGTAGAAAGTCAGGAGATGAAAAATCTATTGCATTGTCTCTAAATAATTATGGAAGTTTATTGTTTGAAACAGGTGATTATGTAGACGCTGAGACCATACTGGAAGAGGCTCTGGTTATTAAGGAAAAGCTTAACGACAAAGGCAGTATGGCGTACGTACTTCAAAGTTTAAGCGCAGTGTATGTGCAGACGGGGAAACCGGATAAATCAAGGGAATATTTAGAACGAGCCATAATTCTTTTTGAAGAAGTGGGAAACCAAATTGGCCTGTCCACAGTGTACTATAACCTGGCACGTAAATACAACGACTCAGATACGGCAAAAGCAATCGAATTATATCTCAAAGCCTATGATTTAGCTAATCGCTCTTCCAATTTTGAATTAATGCATAAAACAGCACTTATGCTTGGTACCAGATACTATCAAACTGGTGATTTTAAATCTTCAGCAGAATTTACCTATCTCTATGCAAAGATCAGAGATTCCATTTTTGAAACAGATCGGATGAGTGCTTTGTCTGAAATGGAAACAAAGTATCAAACAGAGAAGAAACAAAAGGAAATTGAATTATTGAATAAAGACAATCAGCTAAAGTCGTCTGAACTTAAGAGCAGCCGTGAAGAGGAACTCCGAAAGGCAAAAGAAGTTGAACTGTTGAATAAAGAGCAAGAAATGTCTACAATGCTATTAGCAAAGACTAAAGCTGAGAACATTGCTAAACAAAAAGAAAATGAAGTCTTAACATTAGATAAGGATATAAAGACTGCTCAGCTGGAAACGTCCGAAGCGAAACAAGCGAAATCTCAGGCAGAAGCAGACAAATTGAATGCGCTCAATAAGAAACGGAACATCCAGTTAATTGCAGCTGCTATTGGGTTCTTTCTTTTAGCTATTCTAGCTGTACTAGTATTAAGAGGATATCGACAGAAAAAGAAAGCCAACGCTCAATTGGAAAAGAAAAACGATTCCATTACCAAACAGAAATTTGAGATTGAACTTCAAAAAGATGTCATTGAAGAGAAGAGTAAAGACATTACGGACAGTATTGTTTATGCAAAACGGATTCAAGAAGCTATACTTCCACCGTTTCGATTAATGAAAGAACTTCTTCCAGAACACTTCCTTCATTATAAACCAAAGGATATAGTAGCAGGCGATTTTTACTGGCTGGAACAGGTTGAAAACAGCATTATTTTCGCAGCGGCAGATTGTACTGGACATGGCGTACCTGGAGCCATGGTATCTGTAGTTTGTAATAATGCAATGAACCGAGCTGTTAGAGAGTTTGGGTTGAATGATCCAGGTTTGATTCTAGATAAAACTAGGATTCTTGTAGCAGACCAATTTGGAAAAGGAGATGAAGACGTCAAAGACGGTATGGATATAGCGCTTTGCTCTTTAAATGGAAATGAACTAAAGTATTCTGGTGCGAATAATCCGTTGTGGATAATCAGAAAAGACGGAGAAGAAATTGAGGAGATTAAAGCGACCAAGCAGGCTATCGGTAAAGTAGATGATCCTGTTCCATTTACTACCCACTTCATACAGCTGGAAAAAGGCGATACATTTTATGTTTTCTCGGATGGTTTTGCAGATCAATTTGGGGGCGAAAAAGGAAAGAAGTTTAAAAGTGCAAATTTCAAGCGTCTCCTGCTTTCAATTCAAAATGGAGCTATGGATGATCAATGCTCAGTGCTTGATGAGTCATTTGAAGCATGGAGAGGCGATTTGGAGCAGTTGGATGATGTTTGTATAATTGGAGTGCGGATCTAATCACTTATAACCGTGCAAATTCATTGAAATGTGTCAATTACAAATCAAGATTTAATTTCAGCGTTAGCCTTATAAATATGTTGCTGAATTCATCCTGTTTATAGAATTTATTGCAATTGAACCCAATGAAGCCATTCTCCTCCCTTTTCTACCGTGTTAAATATTTTAGTGGGGGTTTGAAGGCCGATTAAATTTCATATAGAAATTGGCAATCAATCTTGTACGAAGGCTATTTACTACAAATGCTTCCGCTTGTCGAACGATCACCATCCCAGCGCATTCCTGATGATATCACGAGCATTAGTACTTACATGACCTTGTACATCGTTAGAATCAGTTAGAATCAGTTAGAATCAGTTAGAAATTTGCCAAGTATACCACAACAAACACCAACAATCACATTGCAAAGTTCGCCCTCGAATTCATTATCGAGCGCATCGAGGTGAGTTGAATCTAAATTTATGCGGTAGCAGCCAAATTCATCTATTTGAATGAGGGCAATTTTTGATTGTAGCATGATTGGCGTGTCGATTTATAACTTTATTTAATTATTCTGTACAATGAATGTTCATATTTCAGAACAGATGCATTACCTTGTATAAGACGTGAATAAACCATTTCTGACATGAGCCTCAATATGAATAATTCAACATATAATATGCACTGAATTTACATCGTCAGAATAGTAAACAGGTTAAAAACAGTGAATAATCAACAAGAAAAAATTACTTTTTCAGCATCATGGTAAATGAAGCAATAATACTCAGATGAAATTCAATTTTAACGCAATCCTACTTTTGCTAATTAGTTCAGTTTCTTATTCTCAAAATGTGGCTATTCCTGATGTAAATTTCAAAGCATACTTGGTTGGCAATGAACGCATCAACACGAATGGAGATGAAGATATACAGGTGTCTGAAGCCGAAGTCTTTAAAGGAAGAATTGATTGTTCTAAATTGGGAATTAAAGATTTAACCGGTATCGAGACTTTCACTTCACTTGCTAAATTAAAATGTGAAAACAACGAACTGAAGACTTTGGACTTAAGTAAAAATGTTTTCCTTAGCTCACTTTGGTGTGCTTCAAATAAATTATCATCGATTAATATTTCCGGATTGAAGTCCTTGCACACTTTATTCCTTGATGGAAATGAATTCTCGGAGTTCATTGTTCCTAAATCGCTAAATATTAGCTCATTTGATATAGGCTTTAATAAGCTAACAAAATTAGATGTTTCTGAAGCGACATCATTGACTTCCTTACAATGTACCAGGAATAAGCTGACAACTATAAATGTCGAAAACAATGTTCTTTTGACCTCTTTAAATATAGCGCAAAACGACATAGAAGTTCTTGATATTTCTAATAATGAGAATCTAGTTTTTTTACGGGTTATTAAGAATAATATTAAAGTTCTTAACACGAGCTCAAATTTGTTGTTGAAGACACTTTTATGCCGGAACAACCAGATTAGCAGTTTAGATGTTTCTGAAAACTTAGTCCTAAAAACTATCGATTGTGCAAAAAATCTAATTTCTGAGCTGGATTTTTCTAACAATAAAAAACTGCAAACATGTAAGGTTGGCTATAATAAATTAACTAAGCTTGATTTATCCGAAAATCTATTACTTAAATTTTTCACCTGTGCACATAATCAACTAATGTATATTAATGTTGCCAACGGGAATAACGAGATATTAAAAATGTTTATTGCAAATAAGAATCCAATTCCAATATGTATTGAAGTAGATGACGTTAAATGGAGTTATGCAAATTGGTCTGGCATCGATGAAGGTTCAAAATTTGTCCTAAAATGTGATTAACCGAATATTTCAGAATAAAAAAATCTCCACTGCCCTATTAATGGGCATTCAGAATTCAAACGTAGCAATCTGAAATATTTAATTATTAATGTAGATACTCTTAGTAGTGGCAGCAGTGTGCCATAGTCCAATTCTACCTCAAGTTGAAAGTGGAACAATTACGGTTCATGTTGATCCATCTGCAAAAGGGTCTATTAATATTTTTAAGTTAAATAACTCAGGAGGCTATCCTGGTTCGGTAGAATCGGGCGGAAAGGCCTATTTTGATGGGAAAAAAGGACAATCTGGTCAGTCTGGTAATTCTGGTCAGAGCGGCCAAGATGGTCAATTTGGGCCAGCCACTCAGGTAAAGTATGAGGCTGTAAATTTCTGATTTAATACTAATTGTTCGTTGATTTCAGTTTGGCAATCATGGAATCACTATTATAAGCGCAATCATTATCCAGGTGTTCTTGAAGAAAGCTTCTTATTCCATTTAGGGTTTTAATCTTCTCTCCTACTTGCTTAATTTTAGATGAAATAAAATCCTTGCGTTGTTCAATGTCCATTTCATCATTTACGAGGGCGTCAAGGACACCTTTGGCCTCCTTAAGAGTCAGTCCTATTCTTTGCATTTCTTTGATCATTCCAATTCGAAACACATTTTCTTGTCCATACTCCTTGTAATTATTGTATTCATAGGGTCTGGTGACGTTACTTAATAACTCAAGTTTCTCATATAGTCTAACAGTATCTCTTGAAACTCCTGTTTTCTTTGCTATTTCACCAATTTTCATAAAAAAGTTGTGTTTTTATTTGACCATTGACCATAGTCAACGGTTTATATTTGTAAACATAACCAATTAAATAAATCAAAATGGAAATCACAAAAAGGACTTACGTATCAGCAATCTTGAAAGAATACGGTGACATAGCAGAAGTAATGGAAATGTTTGGCGTGAAAAGAGTTGGAGGATTTGGCTTTAGAAAATTCATCACCAGACTTATTACAGTTAAAACCGCAGCTTTTGTGCATAGAGTGCCACTGGATCAATTTCTAGAAGAACTGAGGCGAGCTACTTTTGCCAAAAATAAAATGGATGAAGCTTCTAATGAAATAGATTAATTGGTCGTTATATCTCCCAATGTAGCTTCTATAACGGAATCTCCATAACTTGAAGTTGCCTTGTTCAACGAGTCTAAAAACGAGTCTATTTCCGCAGTCTTAGCTGCTAATTCTGCGTCCATGTCGCGGTCAATTTGTTTCATGTTAGATTCAAAACTGTTATTCATGCTATCCATGTTAACATCAAAATCATTCATCATCTGGTCGATTTCACTTTTAGCTTCGCTACTTGATTTGCAGCCAGCTAGAAGCAGCACTGCACAAATTATAATTACGGTCTTTTTCATCTTTCTCTTACTTACATTTTTTACTGGTCTTCTTATACGCTTTTTGGAACTTTTCCGTAATAACTGATGGCTTAAGTCTTTTTGCTTCTGCAAAATCTGCACATGCTCCAACTTTATCGTCAATTACATATTTACATCTACCTCTATAAGCATAAGACAGAGCATCAGCCGGGCTATTCTTAATAACGATATCAAGATCTTCAATTGCTCCTTCTGTGTTATACCCTTGTATTCTTAGCATGGCTCTATTGTAATGCAAGTCTGAAAGAAATCTTGGGTTTTGATTAGGCACTGTATTAGTTAATTTAACGGCCGCATCGTAGTCCGTTCTTGCCAGCGAATAATTTCCCTTGGCTCGATAACAATTTGCTCTAAAGTAATGTGCTTCTAAATGATGTTTGTTTTCCGCGTTTAAAGCAATAGCCTCGGTGTATTGATCAATAGCACCAGAATAATCTTTGCTTTTTTCCAATTTGAATCCAGCGTCAACATATTTTTTAGTCGTTTGCCCATATAAAGCAAAAGACATTAAGCATATGCCAAGCAACATTATGTATCCTAATAATTTCATAGTTGTTTTTTTTATTGTAGCCACAATTTGTGAAATGAGACCTTTTCTGGCAACTAATTATTAGGGAATGAACTTTTTTATTAGGGAACGCGTGATTCGATGATTTAAAATCTTGGACGATTGACCAAATATAAAATCAAGAGTTAGTGTCAATATAAAAAAGTAAATACAATCTGGAGAAAAGAATTATCTCTGATTTATTTCTTTTAGCATAACTGTTTGCGATGTCATAAACGTTTTCAAGAATGACCTTTTTGATTTGAGTAGAAAACAGCGTTTTCTTCGAATAACGCTCAGGATAAACTGTTCATCATATTCTTACGCCTATAATACAAACATCATCAATCTGTTCAAATTTTCCTTTCCAAGTTTCAAAGACTTCATCTATTATGGTATTCTGTTCTTCCATAGATTTGTCCTGAATGCTTAATAGTAATTCTTTAAAAGCTTTAGACTTGAATTTCTTTCCTTTTTCACCACCAAACTGATCTACATATCCATCAGAAAAGATATAGATTGAATCTCCTGGCTCTAAATCAAAATTATGCGTTGTATAAGGTTCTGGATTATCAAACTGACCAATAGGCTGTTTATTGGCTTTAGTTTCTATAATGGCTCCATTTCTGATAATCCATAAAGGATTATTTGCTCCTGCATACTTTAGCTTATTTCCTTCTAAAGAACAGATTGCGATGTCCATACCATCTTTTACATCTTGTTCACTACGCTGAAATGTTTCAATTACAAGTTCTCTCGTTTTGTTAAGTATTTGTGCAGGTTGAGTAATACCAAACTCCCGGACAGTTCTGTTCAACGCATTGTTACACACCACACTAACCATTGCTCCTGGCACACCATGCCCTGTACAATCTGCTGCGGCATAAATTACTTTGTTTCCTACCACTTCCATCCAATAGAAGTCGCCACTAACAACGTCTTTTGGCTTGAACAATACAAAACCATTTCGGAGGTGATTATCGAGCATTGTGTGTGGCGGCAGTATGGCTAATTGTATTCTTTTGGCGTAAGCTATCGAATCAACTATTTCTGTGTTTTTCTCGTGCAGTTCATCGTGAATCTTTTCTAACTCTTCCTTTTTTTCTTCAATGAGGCTCTTTTGTTTACGAGTAACTTTAAGCCTGTTAAATACAAACACTAAAAACGCTATAACTAACACCAATCCTGCTGTTGCGGAATACGTTATAATTTTTTGTTTACGTTCCCTTTCCACTAATACTTCTAAATCTTTTGCTGTAGCAACATCTTTAATGGCTTGTGCCTTTTCAAACTCATATTTGGTTTGTTGTCGGATAGTTGCTTTTTGGGTTTCCTCGTTATTAATACTATCCCTCATTAAGATCTGAAGTTCGTACATTTCAAGGGCTTCTCTAAAGTTTCCTTCCTTTCGGGTTACCTTGCTCAAAAGCCTTGCGCTTCTTTTAATTAAGTTTGGAAACCCCAACTCCTTTGCTAATTCCATAGAACGAATGGCATGGCTTTTTGCTTGTGTCAATTCTCCTTGTTGTAATTCCAAGCCACCTAAATTGCTTAACGTGGTTGCTATTCCTTTTTTATATCCAATTTCTTCTAGAAGGGTTAAAGATTTATGGTAGTACGTTAACGCGTTAGGGATGTCGCCTTGGTTACTATAGATAAGCCCAATGTTGTTTAAACACCTTGCTATTCCTTTTTTATTACC
>JBLIOB010000026.1:0-25240 GCA_047639575.1 Parvicellaceae bacterium | reverse complement strand
GGATACTTCACCGAAAGTCCAGCAAAACCCACGGGATAAAAGTTTAGAAAACTAGAAGGCTTTTCGTCATATCCATACCCGAGAACTCCATATGACCCGTACAGAGAAACTGAAGGGAGTCGACTTTTTTTCAATGTACTTAACTCACATTTCAATAAGCTACTATACGATTGCCCCATCAACAAATCAATTGAAGAATGGGTGTTGATAGTGGTACTATTCGTATATTCAATGTCAGGGTTAACCTCCAATTGTCGATCAATTGGAATCCCTATAATGAATTTCAATCCATTTAAGACTTGCTTATACTTGGTATGCACCATTTCTCTTTGGGACATTAATATATCGAGTTGTAAACCAATTCTATCAACGTCCGTTTTATTGACGAGTAACTGCTCATGTAATAATTGGACGTTGCGTTTGAGAGAGGAAACATTACTGATGTTACTATCAATGAACATAAGCTGATTACTTATTATTTGTGCATTGAAATAAAAATTTGAAACTTCTAAGTAAACATTTTCTTCTGTTTTTCTATACTGCAATTCTTTGATCTCTGATGCAATTTTGGTTGCTTCAATCGCCCCATAAGCTTGAGGGTTGTATATCGGAATACTCAGTTGTACGTTGGAGTTTATGTTATGCGGAACACCAAATTGTGCTTCTTTAAACTGCCCCTCTGGACCTCCAAAAACAGACAATGGCATTAGCTGATAAGGGAGGTCGGTATAGTATTTATAGTCTCCGTTAACGTGAATCTTTGGAATTAGATTTGCCTTAACTTCATTGTTCTTTTGCACACTTATTGAAACGTTATTTTTCGCGATTTCCAATTTGCGGTTGTAAAGCAAAGCCGTGTCTATACATTGCTCTAATTCCCATATTTGAGCTTGAGCGGAACTAAGTGTTAGCAGAACAACCATGTTAGTGATTGCTAACTTAAAGAACGTGGGTAAATATTGTTTCATATCTTCTTTATTTAGATTTTAATCAGTAAAAAGTTACTTTCTTCGATGGCATTTATCCAGTGCTTCACATCTGGTTCTATTTCGATAGTGTCGCCAATAGATAATTCCTTCTTACACCATTCTCATTTTCAAATACAGCGGAGCCTTCCAAACAAATTATAAAGGCTGGAACTTTAGTTATGTGTTCTTTTAGTTGCTCGTTCTGTTTAATACGAATAGACAGGATTGCACCAATTATCATTTTGAAAATAGGAACGGCAGAAACAATGCGATCGTTGGTATGTAGGTCATTCAGGTTCATTCGAAATACGTGTTAAATGAATTAAGAGAGGCCCGTATTTCTACATAAATTTTATTAGCTTCTTCCCGATCATCAGACGCTTTAAGATCATCAACCAAACTAATGTATGGAACGAGCCATTTGTGTAATTGGTTATGAGCTTCGCCTGACATGGTGCAACTTGAGATCAACAGATCAATATTGCTCTTTAGCTTTTCAGCAAGCTCAGTGTACTCAGTATCCTTTTGACCTTCAAATTGGTTGAGATCCGACTCCATGCTTCGTACATGTTTCATCATTTCAGGTACTACCGCCCATTTTTTACCATCGTCAAGCCCAATTGAATTATCATCATGGTCTTCATGAATTGATTGAACAATTGAGTCATTGGTTTCCGAAACATTCTCACAGCTACCTAAAGTAAAGGCGATTACTGCGATAATGATGTATCTGTACTTTTTCATTTTTTCAATGTTAGTGTTTGTTAACTTACTATTTAAATTTTTTTATTTCGTTTTGATTAATAATTCAATCGTGGTGCATAAAGTTTTTCCTTCTTCAATCAAATCAAAATTGAAATTAGATAATCTCCATTTGAGAATAGTGAGTCTCATGCTCCCCATTACAACCTTTGCTAGTTGATCTGGGGCGATGTCTGATCTAATAGTTCCTTCCTTTTGTCCGGATTCAATCATATTAGTGACCAGCTTACTTTTTTGCAGCATAATACTTAAAACAGTCTCAGACAATTGATTATCATGCTGAAAGCTAGTTTCAGAAAATATTACCATAATCACAGCAGGGAACTTTGTGAAATGATTGAATTGAAAATCAATCATGGCTTTAATCTTGTCTGTGCCAGAACGCTCTGATTCAATTACTTTGGTTAGGCCTTTTCGAAGAACATCTTTATAATACAGAAGTACAGATTTTACAATCTCATTTTTATCAGTAAAGTGTCGGTATAATGCTGGTTCAGAAAAACCTATTTCAGCAGCTAAAGCCTTTGTTGTAAGGGTTTGAACTCCGCCTTTTCCAATCAAACTGGTTGCGGCTTCTATTATTTCGATTTGTCGTTTAGATAAACCCATGAAACAAAGTTAGTGTTTACTAACGTTAACTCCTACTTTATTGAAATTTATATCATAATACTGTACAATTCTAGTGGCCATATACAAGGAAATGTTTTCTCGAAGTTGCTCAACAACACGAACTAAAACGAAAAAAGGAATAAGAGAGAGTAAACTGCAAGACTTACTTGGTGATGATGAAGGTTGAATAAAAAAAGGAGCTAGATTTCTTTGACTCCTTTGTCTTTTTACGCTTCTCTACCTTAGACATGAAAAGTTAAAGCGTTGAGCAGCTTTTTTTTTGTGATTATTCTCTTCATTATATTTCGTTCATGAGAACGCTTCGCTAGGTTCGCCAGTCACCTTCGGTGCTCAGACTCTGGCACAAAAAAAGCCACTCTAAAGAGTAGCTTTTTTTTGTGATTCGTCTGGGGCTCGAACCCAGGACCACCTCCTTAAAAGGGAGGTGCTCTACCAGCTGAGCTAACGAATCAATCTCAGTGCTTCCGTAAAAGCGAGTGCAAATATAATTGCATTTTGTAGAAATGCAAAAGGTTCTACAGAAAATTGAAGGAATATAAATAGTTCGAAGAAATTGATCTACTAATCAATGATTGGACAACGCACAAAAGTGGCGTCTCGGTCGAACAAATATCGATAAGTAGCTAGCGTTCTAAACTTCTCGGTCCCAAGGTTTTCGCATAGTTTGATCATACTGGGATTAAAATCTCCGATCCAAGTTAGGATGGTTTCATTATACCGGTTTAGAGGTACAATATTTTCTTCTGTCCACTTAATCATTGCTCCTTCGATTCCTTTTCCTTGAAAGTCCTTCACAACCCCAAATACAATTCCAACCATGGTACTTGATGTTTTTCGTTTCAAATGATACCAAACCTTTAGTTTGTTAAAAAAGTTCAAATTGCCATTTACGTATTTGAAGATTTCATTCAATTCTGGAATGTTAACGTAAAATGCAATTGGCCTATCCTCATAGTATACAAACATGACGATGTCTGGATCCATAATTGGCTTAAGTGCTTCTACTACTTTCTTAGCGATTGGCTTGGGCATTGCTTTAAACCCGGAGATTCCTCCCCATGCGCCATTGTATACTTCCCAAAAATCATTGGCGATTTCGTCTAAACTTTTCCCTCTTACATTGGTGATCTTGTATTTGGGATCAGCCTTCATTCGCTCATATTTCTGCGTGAAAATTTCTTGAGCTGGCTCATATAGATCCCGCTTGAAAATGTATTGGTTATAGTAAATTTCAAAACCGTAAGTTTCAAAAATAGTTTTGTAGTATGAAGGGTTGTAGTTCATCATATAACTACTAGGATCATCAAAATTATCAATCAATAATCCCCAAAATTCTTGCTTCTCTCCAAAATTGATTGGGCCATCCATCGCTTCCATGCCTTCTGAGATAAGCCAACCTTTAGCAGTATCTAAAATTAGGTTGGCAGCATCCTGATCATTGATGCACTCAAAAAATCCGACTCCTCCTGTAGGTTGCTTGAATGAGTTTTTAGTTTTTCCATTTACAAAGGCACCAATTCTCCCAATGGTCTTGTCGTCTTTATCAACTAAAATCCATCTGGTCGCTTTTCCATTTCGGAACAATTTATTCTTGTCAGGACTAAATATTTTCTCAACGTCAGAAGTGAGGTGAGGCACCCAGTTTGAATCGTCTTGATAAATAAACCAGGGTAATTTTTGAAACTGTTTGATCTCACTTGAAGATTTTACCTCGATTATTCTCATGGATTAAATAAATTTATACGAATTTAAGAGTTTGACGGGACCACACAAATACAATCACATCTATCTTATCGGGTTTATGGCCTCCGGTAAATCTTTCTTGGGCGAAAGTTTAGCCAGTATGATGGATCTAACGTATATGGATACGGATCAATTAATAGAGAAACAAACTGGTTTAACGATTTCTACCTTGTTCAAAGAAAAAGGGGAGAAGGCATTTCGGAATTTGGAGTCAGAAGTAATTCTTAAATTAACAAAGGAAAAAGGACCTTTACTTATTGCAACTGGAGGTGGCTTACCTTGTTATAATGATAATATGAGTCTCATTAACGCTTCTGGATTTTCTGTTTACCTAAAATGGCCAGCGTCAATTTTAATCGAACGATTAGAGAAAAGTGAAAATCGGCCATTGATTTCGAGAAACGAGGAGGACTTAACTTCCTATGTGGAAAAACTTCTTGTGGTAAGATCAGAATATTATGAAAATGCATCGTTGGTTGTAGATTCACCAACAATCGAAAAGTTAGAAGCTCTTATTTTAGATAAACTGAAATCTCTGAACCGTTAAATTCCACGGCTATATGTTCTTGCAAGGTTGTAGAAAGAGTTAATCCAACATAATCCGCTCTAATCGGATATCTTCGGTGCCTTCTATCTACTAAAGTGACTGTTTTTACTAATCTCAATTCGGATTTCAATAGATGGGCGAGTGCATAAACTAATGTTCTGCCAGAGTTCAAGACATCGTCTACTAAAACAACAGATTTATTTTTTAAAACTGTTAAATCAACTTCGAGTTCAGGTTGGCTGGAAAGTGGCTCATCCTTATCTAAAGCTATTTTCACTAGCTGAATATCGAAATCACAATTTTTCTTTAAAATATTTGTGATAATTTCCGCAACTAAATACCCTCGATTGGCAATTCCCACAACGTATAAAGTACCGTTATCATAAAAGTTCTCGTGAATTTCATGAGCAATTCGGTCTAGCTTTTGCTTGGACTGAAGAGGACTCAGTATTAGGGTTTTTTCAACTTCCATTCGGATAAAGATAATGCTCTCCTTTTAAATATTAAAAGCAATTAAGAAAACTTCACAAACAGCTCTCTTCCAGATCGGGCTTCTATCGAGTTGTAGCACGGTTTTATATATAGTTCATCAAAGTGAGGCTGGAAATGCCCTAAATATTCAAGGGTGCTACCACCATAGGGAGGATGATCTTCGAACATTGGCCCATCGAATAGAAGACCAACTAATTTCCCACCTGGATTTAAAAGCGATTTCATTTTTTCGACATATGCTGGACGCAGTTCTTTGTCGATAGCACAGAAAAATGTTTGTTCAATAATGAGGTCGTAGGCTCCTTCGTGAGCGAAAAAGTCTCCATGATGAATTTGATTTTCTGGGAAGTCGGGAACCCTTTTTCTGAAACCAGCTAATGCATCTTCACTGTAGTCTAATACGTTGACATGGTCAAAACCCAATTCCCATATGTACTCAGCTTCATACCCGTTACCAGAACCTGGTATCAATATATTAAGATGAGGGTTTTCTAATTGACCAATATACGATGAGATCGGAGTAGACGCATAGCCTATGTCCCATCCAGTTTCTTGATTAGAGTATCTAGTATTCCAATAATCTGAATCTAGTAGTAAACTCATTTATTTAAAACTACTGATTTTTGTTTTCCTGCTAGATCAATAATGTAGAGACCATTGGATAAATCTTCAATTGAGAAATGAGTCAATTTACCTTTTACTGAAAGAGACCGTACTAAGACTCCGGTTGCAGAATAGATCTTCACCTGAGCATTTTCTGTGGTTTCCCTTTTAATAGTGACGTTTCCTGAAGAAGGATTGGGGAAGATTGAAAAAGCTTCATTTTTTAACTCGACTGAACCAACAGGATCAAGGACATCGTAAATCCTTACATTATCCAAGTACAAGTTTTGACCTTTTCTATTCTTAGTGACGAATTTCACCATAACCGTTGGGTTACTAACAAACGTGGAGATATTTACCGAGTCTGTTACCCAGTGTTCGGAGAGTGATGGAATGAATGAAACGTTGATAGTGTCTACTGTTGCTAAGTCAGAGCCCCATTTTTTATAAACGGGATTGCTCCAAGTGGCCCCACAATCAGTTGAAATATATGCGCTTAGGGTGTCTTGCCGAGACGCACTATTAATGTCTTCAAAGGCATGATCAAATTTTAAATATAGATTGCTCGCCCCAGCGGTTGAAACATTAGGGCTAATTAAAGCATCTTCTTGATTAACAATTGGATTATACCAGAACAGTTGAACCGTTGCGGATAAATTACTCCAAGGAAGTCCTGCGGTGGAATCACTTTCCCATCCATAACTATCATCTTCATTTTCAATTACCCAATCAGCTGTGATTCCGGATTCAAATTTCTCTAAGTAAGGCAGATTAAATTCTGACCTAACATTGAATCTATTTATTCTTCTATTGTTTATCGGGTCAAAATCAGATGCACCAGCATCTGTTACTGTAGCTTCTACTAAATAGGAAAGTAGTCCAGTAGCAGGAACAGTAATTCCGCCCAAACTGATTGTTGTTTGCTGTCCAGATAACAAGCTTCCAGTCCAAGCAATTGAGTTCGCTATTCCTAAAATAGAATCGAAAATTGAAATTCCAGTTATAGTACTGTCACCCTGATTGATTACGGTTACCGAAGGCGTGAATAAAGTGTTGCACGTAATCTCATCTTCATCGGGGCTTGAAACATTTACAATCGCTAGGTCCCAATCAATTGCGTTTGGATTAGTTGGTGTGAAGGTTAACGCCAATTCATTAAATGCTGCTAAGCAGTCAATTAATCCCATTCCATACGTGTTGTCTTCTCCAGCAATTCCCAGATCCGTAGCAGAAAGATATAGTGCCCTTAATATATCTTCTCCTGTTGCAGCTGGGAAAGCCTCTTTTAATAATAAGCAAGCCCCGGATACGTGAGGCGCAGCCATACTTGTTCCAGAAATACTGTTATATCCATTGGGTCCCCATGCAGAACGCACGTTTTGACCTGGAGCAACTACTTCGGGGTGAATGGATAAAGATCCAGAGCCCGGACATTGTTTCGGTCCTATACTAGAAAAAGAAGATATCGGGTATGGGAAGCTGGTGTTACCATTAACACTTCCTACGCTAAATGTATTTACATCAGAGGTATTGATTCTTTGTGGTGAAGAGATAGTCGTATTAGAAGGTCCAAAATTCCCTCCTGAAAATACATTGGCAATTCCGGCTGCTTCTATAGCATTCATTAAATTGACAATTATCCCACCGCAATAAACCGTGTCCGCATCGTCATACCACCTCCAAGAGTTGTTGATTACATCTGGAATATCGGATGACGTTAATGGGTCGCCATCAGGGTCCAAAGCCCATTGAAAGGCGTCAATCATTTCAGTAAGTGGAGGTAGTTCTCCCACGCTTCCTCGAATATGGTCGCAAGCAATCCAATACGAGTTAAAAGCAGCACCTATAGTGTCGTTTGTTGCTGTATCTAATCCAGCAATCGTTCCTAATGTATGTGTGCCATGGCTGCTGTAAACTCCAGTTGGCAGCGGCTTGTAATATCCCAGCCAAGATTGGTCCATTGGGTAAAAATTCCCCATAAATCGATTCTTAAATGCTGGATGATCTGGCCACACACCAGTGTCGTAATCGTAAACAATAGTACCTTTTCCAGTATATCCCATTGCCCATAAGGCTGGAGCATTTATTGCAACAAGTCCTGGTTCGGGTGCACCAATAGCCTTGATTTCATCGCTTGATTCAATTTTGAAATGCTCATTCATCTGAATTTTGCTTTCCTCTAGGTCAACTAACGAGACGCCTGGATAATTACTAATAAACTCAATCAAAGCCGGCTTAGCTTCTAGTACAATTATATTAATGATCCAATAAGAACGGATGTTTTGGGCTGCATTACTATAATTTAAATAAATACTTTTTAACAGGTCGGCTTGAGATTCTTCCGCTTGAATCATCAGTTTACTTATGATTTTTTGAGGTCGAAGCTGACTTGGAGTTTTCTCTAGTTTAAACTGATTATTCCAATAGTAGCAATCTACGTTGTTATTAAACTCCACTCTTACTCTCTGAAATTCAGCAGAACCAGATTTAGTCATTCGATTAATTAATCGATCTGTTTTTGTTTGAGCAAATAGGGAAGTGCCAATTATTAAAATTAAAGCCGTTAATGCAATTTTCATCTGTAGCTTAATAAATTCTAGGAAAATCAGTCGGATTCGATTCGTGCATCAGTTCATAAGCCGCATCAAAAATGTCTTCAAGTCCTGGTTTACTGAAATAGTCTCCATCTGACCCATATGCTGGTCTATGGTCTTTGGCTGATAAAGTTTTAGGCTCAGAATCTAAATGATAAAATCCTCCTTGTTCTTCCAAAACTTTTTGCATCATATAGGCAGTTGTTCCTCCAGGAACATCCTCATCAACAAACAACACTCTATTTGTTTTTTTCAATGATTCAACAATCATATGATTGATGTCAAAAGGAAGTAAAGTCTGAACATCAATTAATTCCGCTGAGATGCCGGCTGCTTGTAGATCGTTTGCTGCCTGTGTGCACATGTTGAAAGTAGAGCCATAGGATACGATAGTTATGTCTGTTCCTTCTCTAGTTATTTCAGGAATTCCTAAGGGCGTTTTAAACTCACCAATATTCGATGGCATAGATTCTTTAGTTCTGTAACCGTTCAAACATTCAACTACGAGAGCTGTGTCGTCACTATCTAAAAGCGTGTTATAGAAACCAGCTGCTTTTACCATGTTTCGAGGTACGCAAATGTAAACTCCTCTCAGTAAATTGATAATTCCAGCCATTGGTGAACCTGCATGCCAAATTCCTTCAAGTCTATGTCCTCTTGTTCTTATTATTAATGGTGCTTTTTGCCCTCCTTTAGTTCTGTACTGAACAGTGGCCAAATCATCACTCATAATTTGAATACAGTATAGTATGTAATCTAAGTATTGAATTTCTGCAATTGGTCTTAATCCACGCATGGCCATTCCAATTCCTTGTCCTAAAATTGTCGCTTCTCTAATGCCGGTATCCGAAACTCGAAGTTCTCCGAATTTTTCCTGCATTCCTTCCATCGACTGATTTACACCGCCAATTTTTCCAACGTCTTCTCCAAAAGTTAAAACAAGTGGATTGTTTTCAAATATGTATTCAAAATTATCTCGCAATACAATTCGCCCATCTACTAGATTGGCTTCTTCTGGATATGTAGGTTCAGTAATGTTTACATCTAGCGCATTCTTTTTGGAATGCGAATGTAAGTAGCTTGAATATCGATCGTGATTGGCAATTTTAGATTCGTTCAGATAATCCAGTAGTCTTTGCTTTGTGGATAAAGATTCACTTCTTACAATTCTTAACGCGTGTCTCGCACTCGACACAATTTCTTTACGAATTGGTTCTGCGCTGGCACTTAAGTCTTTAGCGATTTTAGTTAAAAACGATCCATTTTCGCTTTCTGCCGCTAATGTTTCAATCATAGCACTCACGTCTGTCACCTCCTGTTTGATCGGATCAACAAAATTTTTCCAGGCTTTCGCCTTTGCTTCACGTACATGTTTCTTAGCAACTTTTTGGATTTCATCCAATTCGTCCGTTGATGCTATTGCCTGACCAGTTTTTTCTCCAAATTCAATAATCCAAGTTTTGAACTTAGCAATACAGTCATATTCAAGAGCCCATGCCAACCTTTCCGGGCTCTTATACCGTTCGTGTGATCCAGAGGTAGAATGCCCTTGAGGCTGAGTTACTTCTTCCACATGGATAAAAGCAGGGACATGATTTTCTCTAGTGAAAGCAACTGCTTCACTGTATGTTGTGCATAGAGTTTGATAGTCCCACCCTTTTACATTGAACATCTTAAACCCGCTTTCATCGCCTTCTTTCATTTCCATTCCAGAAAGAGCTTCAGATATTGATGCTTTTGTAGTTTGATATTTTTTAGGAACTGAAATTCCAAAACCATCATCCCAGATTGACATTACCAGAGGGACTTGAAGAACGCCTGCAGCGTTAATTGTTTCCCAAAATAATCCTTCAGATGTACTGGCGTCACCGATGGTTCCAAATGCAACTTCCTCTCCTTTATTAGTGAGGGAAGTAAATTGATGAAGATCGGGGTTGTTTTTAAATACTTTAGAAGCTTGAGCTAACCCAAGAAGTCTTGGCATTTGACCAGCAGTAGGCGAGATGTCTGCTGATGAATTTTTCTGCTCCATTAAATTCTTCCAAGAGCCATCGTCATTTAAACTTCGGGTGGCAAAATGACCTCCCATTTGCCTTCCAGCCGAAGATGGTTCATGTTGCAAATCAGTGTGTGCATACAGGGCAGCAAAATATTCTTGAACATTAATGGCTCCAATTGCCATCATAAATGTTTGATCTCGATAATAACCTGATCTCCAATCTCCGTTTTTAAATTGCTTGGCCATAGCAATCTGAGCAATCTCCTTTCCGTCACCGAAAATTCCGAATTTTGCTTTGCCAGTTAATACTTCCCGTCTCCCTAGGAGAGATGTTTCACGACTTACATTGGCGATTCTAAAATCTTCTAGTATTTCTGCCTTAAACTCCTCAAAGCTTAATTCTTTTCCCTTCGTTAATTCTAGATTTTCTTCCGCCATATGCCTCGTTTTTGATCACGCGAATATACCGAATTCAGCTCAGAAAAACTAACGTTATTTTTAATGGTGGCCTATCTTTGGTTCTAAGATAGGTTTGGTCTTGATAAGGATCGAGTAAAGTCTGCTCTGTTCACATCCTATGCAGTTTGAACTTTCCTAAACCATTGTCTAAAACTGATCGTCCTTTTTCCAAGTATCAATCCGGATAACGTCTTTAGATTGAGAAATAAGTCCTGTGCAATTTTTTTAATAGATGAATTGCTTTTTTCTTGCCACAGTTAATGGTTTTGAAGGCGTAAGGAAAATCAACAGGGATGTGTTACTAATATTAGCTTAGGATTCAAATATTGAATACAATGAAGTGTTAGACGCTTCTTTTTTTCTTGTGGAATCTACATCGATTTAGTAGCTTACATCCATATACTAACAATGCCTTTTGCCATCTTATGAAAACATTACTGAAACTCATCGCCATAGCGGCTTTCGTATTTATCGGATTAACATCACAAGCTCAATTAGACGTAAAACATTACATGCCTCCAGTCTTCGGAAGGGAAGATTTTGGATGTCATTTTGCGGTGCTTAGTACTCCGTCAATTACTCCGTTTAATGTTACGATTACCGATGGGTCAGGCACATTAATCACCACTGTATCAATTTCTTCAGCAACTTCGGTTTCTGTACCAATGGGCTGTGGAAACGCAACCGAATTCTTAGTTGCAGAAGCTCAGCTGAACACAGTGTTGGCGAACAAAGGGTATATTTTTGAAGGTCCAGAGGCTTTTTACGTGAATTTTAGAGTGTTTGCAGATCCTCAAGCTGCATCCATTACTTCGAAAGGACGAAATGCGTCACTTGGGACAGATTTCAGAACTGGTCACATGTATAATCATACGGGTAACGGATTTCGAAAAAGTAACATGTTCGGAATAATGGCTACCGAGGATAATACTACGATTACAATTGATGATATTTCTTTAGGAGTTATTTTTAGAGGAACCACTCCAGGCGGGTCACCTCTAACTTCTCCAAACGTAACGGTCGTGCTTCAAGAGGGAGAAACATATGTAATGTCTGCTTTTGTTGATGAGGCTTTAGCAACGAACAATGTAAATGGAGTTAATGGAACTCATATTACTTCTGATAAGCCAGTTTGTGTGAATTCTGGTACTTGGCTTGGTGGTAACGCTATTACAGGTGGTGGTGCAACTTTAGCTGCAGGTAGAGATATCGGTGTTGATCAAATTGTTCCAGCCGACAAAGTAGGTGATGAGTATGTTTTGATTAAGGGTGAAGGAATTGACAATGAAAAAACGATGGTTATTGGTACGGTTAACGGTACCGACATTTTTTTAGATGGTAACCCAGTGGCGGTTGCAACCATTAATGCCGGAGATTATTATGTGATTGATGGAACAGCATTCTCCGCTAACGACAACTTGTATTTACAAACGTCTCAAGATGTATTTGTATATCAAATGGCAAATGGTGGAGATGGAGCAACAGATGATAATGAACGACAATGTGGGCTAAATTTCTTGCCACCTGTTGGTTGTTCTGGTAGTAAGGATGTGCGTTTACCAAATGTTGATTCTATCGGAACCGCAATGATTAATATTATTGCTAATGCCGGGGCTAATGTGTATGTAAATGGGATCCTACAAGGAGCAGGCGATGCTGTTATCGGAACGGCAAATTATGTTACCTATAAATTGTCTGGAGCATTTTCAGGTGATGTTCAAGTTAGTTCTGATGATTTAGCTAGAGTAGCTTTGATAAACCTATCGGGAGATGTTGGTGCAGCTGGATACTTTTCTGGATTTACAAAAGACGTAACCGTTCAAACAGAAACTATTAATTCAGATGATATCGCTTTAGAGGGTTGTATTGCAGCTTCTTTCACATTTAGTATTGCTGACCCGTCTGCCACGGATACGGACATTGATTACCAAGTAATGGGTACCGCTACAAATGGAATTGATTATCATTTTATTGATACAACCTTAACGATTCCAGCAGGTCAAACATCAGCTTCAATTATTATCAATGCAATTCAGGATGGAATTCTTGAAGGACAAGAAACAATTTACATTATCTACCAGCCGGATGCTTGCTCACCAATTGACACCGCAGTCTTATATATTGATGATGCACAGCCAATTCAGTTCGATCTTAATGGAACAGATTTAACTTGTCATGAAGATAGTTCTGGAATTATCAACGTTAATGCAACGGGTGGTTTTCCAGCTTATACGTACGAAGTAACGGACTCTTTGGGTAACGTAACTAATTATAATTCCGTACCAATCTTAAATCAAGTAGCGGGGGAATACACTGTTCAAGTTTATGATCAATATGGATGTAAGGCAGTTGCGTTAGTTATTGGTGGGGCTTTTGATGCAGGTCAAACATTTTTACCAGATGGTAGTGGGGTAACTTACACTAGCGATATTATTATTTCAGGTTTCGATCCTGGTGCAACGCTTGACACGATGAGTCAATTACAACAGATTTGTGCAAGCCTTGAACATTCTTACTTGGGTGATTTAAGTATCAGAATTTATGCGCCTTCTGGAGAAACAGTTTTACTGAAACAATATCCCGGTGGTGGATCTTGTGATTTAGGGGAACCTGTAGCAACAGCTCCAGTTGATGGTGCTGCAAGTTCAACATTAATAGATCCAGGTGTTGGTTATGACTATTGTTGGAATGAAACACCAGCATGGGGAACTATGGTTGCTGAGTCAAATACTTGGATTAGAAACTACACGGATTCACAAGGTAATAATTATACGGATAACTACCTGATTGCTGGGGCTTATACTTCATTTGATCCATTAAATCAGCTCCTTGGGGCAGATCTTAACGGCACTTGGACGCTGGAAGTAACAGATAACCTTGGATTAGATAACGGATACATTTTTGAATGGAACATTTCTTTACTTTCAGATCTACCTGATACTACGGTAGTTATTGAAGAGCCTGACGGAATGGACATTTCTGGATTCATTACACAGGCTACTTGTGGTGGTGCTGACGGTGCAATCAATATCGATGTACTTGGAGAGCATGTGCCGTTTACTTACTTATGGTCGAATGGAGCAACTACAGAAGATATTTCTGGTTTAATTGGTGGAACTTATACCGTATGGGTAACTGATACTACTAACTGTGTTGATTCAGCTACTTTCCTATTGAACAATATTAGTTCAATGAATATGACCTACACGTCTGTTGACGCGTCATGCGCGGGAGGAACTGATGCCTCAGTTGATATCACTATTTCTGGTGGAACTTCACCATACAATTTCTCGTGGTCTCACGGACCAACTACAGAAGACATTACTGGTGTGAGTGCTGGGACTTATACGGTGACTATTACAGATGCAAGTACATGCGTATTTAGTCAAGACGTTACCGTTGGTGAAATGCCAGCAATCTCGGTTAGTTTAGACGCATTACTAAATGAAATATGTGGAACTGGAAACGGAAGCATTAGCATTACAGCAACGGGTGGAACAGGATCTTATGGTTATAGCTGGTCTAACGGACCTACAACTGACGACATTACTGGATTATCTGGGGGAGCATATGACGTTACCGTTACAGACGGGAACGGTTGTACAGGAACAGGAAACTATACGGTTTTAAATGATGTTAGTTCATGTTCATCATTCTGCTATCTAGATCTTACTGGAATTATATCAGTATCTGATACGTGCGGTTCTGGAGTTGGGTCAATTGACATTACAGTTTCAGATCCAGTAAACCCTTACAATGTAAATTGGGATCATGGACCAACAACTGAAGATCTTTCTAATCTAACATCAGGAACTTATACGGTTCATGTAAATGATGCAAACGGATGTGAAGACTCTGCAATTATCGTTGTCAGTAACTACAGCGGAACTCTAGCAGTAAGCGCAATATCTACAATGGACGAAACTTGTGGAGATGGCGCAGGGGCAATTGACATTACAGTAACTGGTGGAGCACTTCCATACTCGTTTAGCTGGTCAAATGCAGAAACGAGTGAAGATATTACTGGCCTTTCTGCAGGACAATATATAGTGAACATAACCGATGGAGCGGGATGTATGATGGCTGATACGGTTAATATTGGAAACAATGCTGGCACAATGGTAGAATCTGGTGTAGTAGCACATGATACTTGCGTTACTGGAATTGGGGCAATAGATTTATCAGTTGCCGGAGGAAATGCGCCTTTAGCTTATTCTTGGAACTCTGGCCCGATAACTCAAGATTTATCAGGGCTATTAGCTGGGTCATATATATGTACAATAACCGATGCTTCAGGATGTGTACTTGTGTCAAATTCTTACAATGTAAATAACAATTCAGGTTCCTTATCTTTAGATAACGTAGCTATTACGAACGAACAATGTGGAAATGGAGCAGGCGCAATCGACCTTACCGTATCTGGTGGAACAGCACCAGTTACATTTGCTTGGTCGAACACAGCAACATCAGAAGATTTAACTGGCCTTTCAGCTGGTGCTTTTGATTGTACAATTTCAGATGCGATAGGATGTACTGTTGTTACAGGAACGTTAGACGTATTTAATTCTCCTTCTACCTTATCGATCTCAACCAACTTCATTACGGATGAAATATGTGGAAATGCGCAAGGAGCAATTAATATTGATGTTACCGGAGGAACTGCCCCTTATACATTTAGTTGGACAGGTGGTTCTACTTCAGAAGATTTATTAAATGCTAGTGCAGGAACTTATACAGTAACCGTAACTGACGCTGCAGGATGCGCAACAGCTTATGCTGAAGTAATTAATAATATTCCTGGAACACTTTCAATTGACAATGCGATCCTTACAGATGAAAACTGTGGTGATGGAGCTGGAGCAATTGACTTGATCATTTCTGGTGGAACAGGACCATATACTTACTTGTGGTCTAATGCCGCAGGAACTGAGGATATATCTTCACTTTCAGCAGGGACTTATAGTGTAGATGTTACGGATGCCAATGGTTGTGCTGTAAACGGATCTTATGTTATCAATAACGCTGGAACTACTTTAGCGGTGACTCCTACTATAACAAGTGAAATCTGTTCTAATGGTCTTGGGTCAATTACGCTTAGTGTTACTGGCGGATCTGTACCATATACATTCTTATGGAACACAACAGCTACTTCTCAAGATTTGGTTGGAATTGGAGCAGGAATATATTCATGCGTGATTACTGATCTCTCTGGATGTTCAATTAACACTGGTAATATTACCGTAGTTAATAACCCTGGTACACTAGCTGTTACAGGAGCCGTTGTAGATGATACTTGTTCAGCTTCTATTGGTGCAATCGATATTACCGTTACTGGAGCTTCTGGATCACCAACTTACTTGTGGAGTACTTCAGATGTAACGGAGGATATTTCTGGAATAACAGCAGGTTCATATAATGTAACTGTTACGGATGCAGCAGGATGCGTGGCGATTTTCACGAATGTTGTCAATAATTCAACAGGCACCTTATCCTATGATAATGCAATCGTAACGAACGAAGTTTGTAATGATAATGCAGGTGCAATTGATCTGGTTGTGAGTGGAGGATCTGCTCCAGTTACTTTCCTTTGGAGTACAACAGCAACTTCAGAAGATTTAACTGGATTAACCCAAGGAACATTCTCTTGTGATATTACTGACAACAATGGATGTACCATTAATACTGGTAGTATTATTGTATCAAACGATCCTGGTACTTTGTCTCTTGACAACGTAAACACATTTGACGAGCAATGCGGTAATGGGTTAGGCTCAATCAATATCACAGTAAGTGGCGGGGTACTTCCTTATACATTCTTATGGAATACTGCAGCAACAACAGAAGACTTGAATAGCTTAAGTGCCGGAATCTATACTTGTGTTGTAACAGATGCATCAGGATGTACATTACCTGTAAGTACAACTGTTGGGAATAATTCAGGTGTAATGGCTGTTTCTACTTTCAATGTTACGGATGAAGCTTGTGGAAATGGGGCAGGAGCAATAGATATCACAGTCGTAGGTGGTGCTTTACCAATTATATATTTATGGTCTAATTCAGCTACCACAGAAGATATTTCAGGATTGTCTGCTGGCACATACAGTGTGCAGATAACTGACAACAATGGATGTACAACAACCTTTGTAGAAACTGTTCTTAATGCGGGTGGAGGATTAGCAATATCTGGAGCCACTGTATCGAATGAGATTTGTGGAAATGCTGCGGGAGCGATTAACATAACCATTGCAGGCGGTACAGCTCCACTTTCCTTCTTATGGTCAAACAGTTCAATTATAGAAGATATTTCTGGACTAACCGCAGGTAGTTACAGTGTTGATGTTACCGATAATAATGGATGTACGGTAAGTGGTGCTTACACGTTAATTAATAATGCTGGGACTTTAGCATTAGATAGTGTAAATACAATTGATGAAAGTTGTGGAAATGCTGGGGGTGCCGTAGACATCTTTGTTAGTGGTGGAAATCTTCCACTAACTTATTCGTGGAATTCGGGTCAAACAACAGAAGATATCGGTGCATTAGGCGCTGGAAGTTATAGTGTTGACGTTACCGATAATTTCGGATGTGTTGTTTCTAGCGCTTCAGTAATTGCTAACATCACTGGTGGTTTTGGAGCAGTAGTTACTTCAGTCACCGATGAAAGTTGTGGAGACGGATTTGGTGCAATAGACATTACTGTGTCAGGAGGATTTACTCCATATACTTTTGCATGGTCTAATGCAGATGTTACTGAAGACATTAGTGGATTATCTGCGGGGTCCTATTCTGTGACGATCACCGATAACGTTGGATGTTCCGCTACAATGGATACGGTGGTACTAAATCAAACTACCGGTCTTTCGCTGGTAAGTTCTTTAGAACAAAATGAAAACTGTGGAGATAGCACAGGATTTATTGATCTAGTTCTTTCAGGAGGTTCATTACCATACAACTTTGTTTGGTCTAATGGTGCAACAACGGAAGATGTATCTGGATTAACATCTGGAATTTTCACTTGTGTGATAACTGATGCAAGTGGTTGTGTTGTTAATTATAGTGGTACCATTTCTAATAACGGTGGAAGCTTTGTAGTAAGCGATGTAATAGTTGATGAGATGTGTGATAATGATGCAGGTAGTGTTACTGTTACTGTTTCAGGCGGAATTTCTCCATACACATTTACTTGGACTGGCGGAGCAGCTAATGTATGTTGCGACTATATGCTAGATATGAATGATACGTTCGGAGATGGCTGGAATGGTGCATCGGTTGATGTTGAAATAAATGGAACACCAACTGGTAGTTATTCTGTTCCCGGTGGCGGATCAGTGGCTTCAGAAACCTTCCAAGTTTGTAACGGAGATAATGTTGAGTTGTTCTGGACAGCAGGAACTTTTGATAATGAAGTAAGCTTTAACTTATTAGATCCTGCAGGAGCAACCATATTTACACAAGGTGTAAATCCAACAGTAGGTTCTCTTTATGTATTCACAGGGTCTTGTCCTGGAGCTGGATCAAACGTTTCAGCAATCACTGGTTTAAATCCTGGAATATATGGGTTAACGATTACGGATGATGTTGGGTGTTCTTACTCGGATTCATATGAAGTAGATAGTGCTTACAACTTTGCTTTAGCGTTCTCAACTGTAACCGTAACCGATGCAATTTGTGGATCAGGTGGTGACCTAAGTGTCACAGCAACTGGAGGAACATTCTATACTTATTACTTAGATGGAGTTTCTACAACATTCCCATTCTGGACTGGCATTGGTGCTGGAACTTATAACGTGGTGATTGAAGATGAAAACGGATGTACAGTGGAACAAGACATCACTATTAATGACGCGCTTCCTTTTACCGCAATTTTTGCCAGTATCACAGATGAAGATTGCGGACTTAGTAACGGAGCCATAGATGTTTTAGTTACACCTGTTGGAGCTTATAACTACTTGTGGAATACAGCTGCAACAACACAAGATTTAACAGGCATAATGTCTGGAATTTATTCAGTCGATATTGATGATGGTGCTGGTTGTACAACTACATTGGATACGGTTATTCTAAACATTCCAGGATTCAATGTTTCAGCTGTGATTACAGATGAAAACTGTGGAGACGGTGTAGGAGCAATAGATATTACAATGTCGATTGCGGATGCTTATACGTTCTCTTGGTCCAATGGGGCAACAACGGAAGATCTAGCTGGATTATCTGCTGGTTCTTATTCTGTTGATGTTACCAACTCAACTGGTTGTGTTGCTAGTTTAGATACACTAGTGAACAACACTACTACAGGAATAGGGATAACAGGTGATGTAATTGTCAATGAAACATGTGGTGACAGCACTGGAACAATTAATATTTCTGTAGCTGGAGGATCTTTACCTTATACTTTCTTGTGGTCAGATGGCCAAACTGTTGAAGATCCGATTGGATTAACGGCAGGAACTTATACATGTGTAGCGACAGACGCGACAGGATGTGCTGTTAACTATTCTGGAGTTATGGGCAGCACAGACAGCTTTACGGTTTCAGATGTTATCGTAGACGAGATGTGCGATGACGATGGAGGTAGCATTGAGGTTACTGTATCAGGAGGAGTTGCACCCTATACATTTACTTGGACCGGAGCAACAGGACAAGCTTGTTGTGATTACACGCTAGACATGTTTGATGCTAGTACCAGTTGGAATGGCGCTGATGTTGAAGTATTAATTGATGGAAGTTCTATTGGAAACTTTACTGTTCTTGGTGGAGGAGCTAACATGGAAACCTTCGAAGTATGTGACGGAGAGAATGTTGAATTGATCTGGTCTGCAGGAGCATTTGATAATGAGGTAAGTTTCAACTTATTAGATCCTTCAGGAGCAGTCATATTTGCTCAGGGGCCTAATCCACCGGTTGGTTCTCTATTCATATTCGCAGGAGCATGTTCTTCTTCTAGCTCAACTTCGGTGTCTGGATTGTCAGGCGGGTCTTATGACCTTACTATTGAAGATGCAGCTGGATGTGCAAAGACCATTACATATTTTGTTGATAGTTTAACAAACCCAGCATTAGGATTTTCTTCTGTAGTATTAACTGACGATAACTGTGGAAGTGCAGTAGGAGCAATTGATGTTACTGCAATAGGCGGAACTACTTATAACTATTACCTAGATGGTGTTGTTCAACCAAGTAATCCAATGACTGGATTATTAGGAGGAACCTATACAATAATGATCGAAGATGAAAATGGTTGTACCGCTACTTCAATTCAAACGGTTGTTAATGCGCTACCATTTACACCAAGCTTCAGTAGTATAACAGATGAAGATTGTGGAACAAGTAATGGCGCGATAGATGTTAATGTTTCACCTGCAGGTTCTTACACGTTCAACTGGAACACTGGAGCAACAACAGAAGATTTAACGGGAATAATGTCAGGTACGTACTCCGTTATTATTGATGATGGTGCAGGTTGCACTATATCAATCGATACTGTAATAGTAAGTAACCCTGGATTTACTGTATCAGCTGTTGTAACTGATGAGAATTGCGGAGACACAACTGGAGCTATTGACATTACAATGTCCGCTGTTGACACCTATACATTTGCTTGGTCGAATGGAGCCACTACTGAAGATTTACTTGCTTTGTCTGGAGGCTTATATTCTGTTGACGTAATGAATAGTGCAGGTTGTACAGTTACATTGGATACCACTGTTGCAAATATTTCAACCGGTGTGGTAATTACTAGTGACGTGATTGTCAATGAAAACTGCGGAGACAGCACAGGAGTTATTGACTTAACAATTTCAGGAGGAAGTGGTCCTTATACATACTTATGGTCTGATGGTCAAACTACGGAAGACGCAGTTGGATTAACATCTGGAAATTACATTTGCACGGTTACTGATTTCAGCGGATGTGCGATTACTTATTCAGGAACGATGGGTAGTGATGATAACTTCACGGTAGTAGAAGTAATAGTTGATGAAATGTGTAATGACGATGGAGGAAGTATTGATGTAACTGTTACAGGTGGTTCTTCACCATATACGTACAGCTGGATAGGAGTGAGTTCAACTAGTTCTACTGTAACTGGATTGTCTGCAGGATTCTACACGATCACTATTGAAGATGCAACAGGATGCACTAGTTCGATTACTTATGAGATAGATAGTTTGATTAACCCAGCATTGACATTTGCAACTATTGTGGTAACTGATGATAACTGTGGAGGAGGTGCAGGTTCAATTGATGCAGTCGCAATTGGAGGTGTTACTTATACTTACTACTTAGATGGCGTAGTTCAAACCGGAAATCCTATTACTGGATTAGCAACTGGAACATACACGGTTATGGTTGAAGATGAAAGCGGTTGTACTATTTCTACAACACAAACAGTCGGTAATGTTTTAACCTATGCACCTAGCATTCTAAGTGTAACAGATGATTATTGTAATGCAAGTACTGGAGCTGTTGATATTGATGTTACGCCAATAGGAACATATACGTTTACCTGGAGTAATGGAGCGACAACGGAAGATTTAAGTGGAGTGATTGCTGGATCTTATTCAGTAACTATTGATGATGGATCTGGTTGTATCGGATACTTAGATACGATCATTTCTAATACAGTCGGATATACAGTGTCGGCAACTTCAACTAATGAATTCTGTTCAGATACTTCTGGAATGATTGACTTAACCGTAACCGGTGGTACAGGTCCATTCTCTTATAGCTGGGATAACGGAGAAGCAACTGAAGATCTTGATTCATTAGGAACTGGAGCATACGTTGTTACCGTAACAGATTTATCTGATGGCTGTGTAGACACATTAGCAGTGTTGGTTGGGGACTCTGTCGGGTTTACAACTTCAGCAGTAATAAGTGCAGATAGCTGTATGTTGGGAGTAGGTAGCATTGATTTAACAGTAGTAGGAGGAACGGGCCCATTCACCTATGATTGGACGACTACGGAAACAACAGAAGATGTTGGATCACTTGCTTCTGGTTCATATTCTGTTACGGTAATTGATCAAGGATCAGGGTGTACGCAAACATTCACTTACTTGATTCCATCTACTGCTTCATTTGGATTAGTTCCAACCATTACGGATGCAACTTGTCCTACATGTGCAGATGGTGACATTGCTTTAGCATTAAGCGGAACACCTACTGGACCATTTACAGTTAGTTGGAACAACGGAGATACTACATTTAACATCATCACGTTGTTACCAGGATGGTATACGGTTACGGTGACTGATGCACTTGGATGTGCATTGATTGATTCATTTGAAGTGACTTCTCCAACGTTAATTATTGAGAACGATAATTGGAGCATGAACATCTATCCAAATCCTACGAATGGCGCATTCAATGTTCTTTACAATCTTGGAGGAACAAATGATGTGAGGTTCGAAATCTATGACTTGATTGGCCAACTGATTGAATCTAGAAAAGCAGCGGGATCAGAAGGAGCTGTGAGGTTCGATCTGAATGGTGAACAAACTGGAACATTCTACTTGAGAGTAACGTCTGGAGATCTTACTAAAACATACAAATTGATTTTGATGAGGTAATCTCAACTCACGTAAAAAAATATAAGGCTGTCCATTTAAATGGACAGCCTTTTTTAGGACGACTCAATGTACTTTATCTGGTAATTATCTGCCTAAGTAGCATTCGAATTATCAGCCAGAAACTTGCTATGAATCCAGTCTAAAGCATCTCTCTTTGATTTGAAGACTTTAGTTGGAGCCGGAGCTCTAGATCCAAATGTGGAGATTAATAAACTAGCGATTAACTTTTTAAGTGAAGATGGTGCTACTAGAGCAATACAATGCATAGCTACCGATCTATCTCGGTAGGCTTTTCTTGCTTCAGGTAACAAATGATGATTAGGCATGATGACCAAAACGGCAACTTTCTGACCTTCAATAAGGTCAATAAATGCACTAATATTTTCATTCGCAATTTCTGCAGTTTCCATTTCATCCCAACCAGGCGTAACATTAAGCTCTACAATATCATCATCGATATATCGTAGGGCCATAGCTCTTGTTTGTGTCCTTGGTCTTTCCATTGTGTTTAATGTTACGCGAAAACAAGAGGAACGTTATAAGAAAAGGGCCGTAATTTCCGAACGTGACGTTTGAGCTTGTATTTTTGCAACCGGGTTAGTTAACTTACTAAAGATGATAACAAAATCAGATTAGAGAGCATAGAAGCGTTTGAGCAGTTACATCAGATCATGATATCGCATTTTAGAGATACCACTTCTTTATTGTTTTCTTAGAACTTGAACAAGTACGTAAGTCCATCTAAGAAAGGTGCCGTACCTGCCTGTGGGGGAGACTTCCTATATAAAGGCATATTTTTCAGATAGTGGGTTGTTTATTACTGTTTTAAACATATTTGGATTGTATTTAAACGCTATTTCATCCATATAGCTTTGTAAATGTCTGTATGAAATAGAATGGTGAACCCCCATAGCTGCACGTTTGAACAGAGCCCAAAAACCTTCTATAGAACTTAAATTGTATTTCCCTTTTTGTCTCAATCCTTTACTATGATTAAGAGCAATATGTTCTTTGAAATCTTTTCTTAAACTCACATAACTTCCATGTCCATCAGTGATCAAAGTGCTCTTTGAGCTAATTCGTTGTTTTAAAATTGGCCGAATGTATTCTTTATTTGCCTTGGGAATAACCTGAAGTATGATCCCTCCATTACGTTCAATCATTCCTAAGGCGGTCATCTTATGTTCTTTTCCCCCACAGTATATCTTCTTTTTTATTATGTGAGATGTGTGCATATTAGATGTACTTCCTCCAATAAATGCTTCATTAACCTCAACCAATCCATCTATTGGCAGATTTTCTTTCATTGCTTGACGTATTCTTGATTGTAGATACCATGCGGTATTTTTGTTTACCTGTAAATGTCTGGATAATTGCATCGATGAAATTCCCTTCTTTGCTTCTTTAATTAGGGCTATAGCTGCAAACCATTTTGGTAAGGGTAGCTTTGTCGATTGAAAAATTGTCCCAACCATCACACTGAAGCTCCTTTGACAACAATTGCACTTATGTATAAGTTCCTTAGTTTTTTCATGAGAGTCCTTAGATTCACAATATGGACATACCGGACCATCTGGCCAGCGTTGAGACTCTAAATAATTAATACACTTAGTTTGGGTGTTGTACTTTGATAATACTTCTATTAGATCCATAGCAGATTTCGTTTTGGGTCTAAACTATAATCTTACTACGTAAACTATTTACGTAGGCCTTTATATAGGAAGTCTCCCAAGCAGGAACTACCTGTAAGGCAATTACCATTACTTTTTTGGGTGGCGGATCAGCTCGTAGTAGTGAAGAAGGATCTGTAATGGAACTGGAGCGAAGGGGCTGACCAGTTCAGGAAAGCTTAGCCAACCATTTAATTTATGGGAGGAGCGAAAGCAAAACCGTAACCTGAGATGGATACATGAACTTGAAGAGCCGTATGAATTGAGAGGTTCACGTACGGTTCTGTGAGAAGCTTGGGGTGAAATTCCCCTGGCTTACTCGATACTGCTTCGTTACCTTTCAATGATAACTTTCAACACAGAATTTGCAGATTTAAGCCAGTAAACTCCATTTAATAAAGCTCTTAAATCCAATTCAGCTGATTTTTGTTCTAATATTTCCTGATGGACAATTCTTCCGTCTGATGAATAAAGTATGATTTGACCAATTTGAGAGGAAGAACTAATTACTACCATTTTACTGGCCGGATTTGGGTATATGATTAAATTTTTATCGTCTCTAGTGGCTGCAAACCCTGTACAATTGTTTACTATTAATTGCAAACTATCTGATGAGCTACACCCTGGCGAGTGTAAAACACTGTAGATAATGGAATGACTCCCCGTGCCAGCCACAGATGGATGAAAGTATAAGCCGTTAACGCCATTACCGTTAATTGTTCCTCCCGGTGGAGAGGTGACCAGGAGAATCGAGTCTTGCAATAAACATAATGATGTGTCACTTGTGGTTATTGAAACCAAATTACCATTATTAACGGTGATTTCAATAGAATCACTAATATTACAAGGAGTTCCCATCGAATAAATGACTGTGTGGATTCCAACCCCGGCAATTCCAGGATCAAATTCTCCTGTTATTAAATCAATACATGAACCGCAAGATGCTGTCCAAGCTCCTCCAGGGTCAGCAGCAACCATTGAGGATGAAATGTCCGTGCAAAAAAAAGGTCCCGCAGGAAAGACGGTTGCATCGCAAACAGCTCCAATATCATGGGTTCTAGCTAGTCCAAGAATTGGAGTTAGCAGCATTAGAATTGTCAATATGAGCTTTATAGGTGAATTTGTTGTTATCATAATATGTTGCCCTTTAATAATGAAGCCTAAAGTAGTAGACTAAAGATAGTGCCTTTTTTCGGCATTATC
>JBLIOB010000025.1:0-25526 GCA_047639575.1 Parvicellaceae bacterium | reverse complement strand
CGTTTTCAGAAACTTTTTGTTTTTGGACAGCTTTCTTCTTTTTGCCCTTAACTTGTTTTGGTTTCGGTTTGTAGTTTTCTTCCATTTTTTGCTTAGCAAAATCTTGTTTGGAAGGTCCTTTTTTCACATCGGACTTAGCCTTCTTTTTGACTTTAGCCTTTTTCTCTTCAGTTCCAGGTCCATATCTATGCTGAGGCTGACGGCTTTTGGCAGGTTCATTATTTTGTCGCTTCGGTCGGTCAGAACTAGATTCTTTCTTCTCTTCACTCGCATCATTCTCTTCTCCTTCAGCTACTTCTTTCACTTTAGGTTCAGGCAAGTCAATTTTATCTACAACCTTAAATCCTTCTAATGTTGCTTTAGGAGCTTTAATAAGTTCAGCATCCTCTGGCTTCGGTAAGTCAGGGAATTCTCTTTTCGGCTGACCAAGAATATCACCTACAGTAACACCCTTGTCTTTTCGATCCTCTTTTGGTAATTCAATTTTACTTGGAGCTTCCTTTTCTGGTTCAGAAGTTTTTGAGCTTCCTTTAATTGCTTCAATTAGATCAGCTTTCTTTAAAGCGGATATTCCTTTGATTCCTGCTTCTTTAGCGATTGCCTTAAGTTCGGCAACGGTCATTTTAGAATGATCAACAGCTACTTCTGCAGTAGTTTCAACTTTAATTTCTTCAGCTTGAATCGCTTCAACGACTTCGGCAACTGGTTCCGCTTCAACTACAGGTTCCGTCTCAATAACTTCCTCTTCTTTAGGCGCTTCCGGAGCAGCAGCTGGTACAATCACCGCCTTCGGTTCTTGGGCAGACTCTACTGCTACGGTTACCATCTCTTCTACAATAGGGACAAGGACTTCTGGTTCTTTGTTCTCAAATAACTCCGTAATAAAGGCAACGTGATTTTCTTCCAATTTTGTATTTGGACCTTTTTCAAAGTTTATATCGAATTCTTTAGAAAGAGTCTCTCTTACTTTGAATGTTTTTTCACCTACCTGTCGTGCCAATTGAGCTAAACGCATATTTCGCTAGAATTTGAGTAATGCAAAAATAATGGAGTTATTGGAATAATAAGAAGTGTGAGTGAAAAAATCTAATAATACCGGACACTTGACCGCGTTCTATTACGTTCCTTCTTTCTGAGTTGCTCGCGTTTTATTGGATCTGTATATTGAACCATCTTAATCATGAACAAATTCTCTTGTCTTTTATTGCGCTGTGGTGAAAAGGTACCAATAAGACAAAGATCGTGGCCAAGGAATTGATCTAGGCCAGATCGCACTGTCCGAAAGCTTCCTTCGATGATCCATTTAACGCCATTATGATAAAAGCAATATTCATCATCTATTTTTTTGATTGATCTAAATACGGTTTCAGATTTGTCGTAAACAAACCTTATTGGTTCTTCATTGTATTCACATGCGTCAAATATTTCAGGAGTGTAAGTGGTGTAATAGTGCTTTTTAATCTTTTCTGTTTTAAGCCCAAGTTCTGGTTCTAGTCTTATTTCTAAATTAAACTGATCTCCTTCAGCGAAAACTAATTCCTTAATCGTCATGTCGTTATAGCGTTCTGATTTGATCTTAATCTTATCGTTTTTATGACAAGCCGTTATTTCAAATGTTCCTAGGCTGTCTGTAGTCACTGTGCGCTTTCCAACTGAAACCATAACATTTGAAGCGGGGTAAATCTTAGACTTTATGGTTCCTTTCAGCTTTATGCTATCATCCATGGAAACTGAATAGACTCTTGAAAATTCAAAAGTGTTTTGACCAATTGCAAGAGTTGAACTCAAGCTAAAAATTAATACGAGTATGAATAATCTGGTCATTTTCTAAAAAGGGCTGACTAATAAAAGTCAGCCCTCAGGTTTTAGGTTAATTGTGCCCTTAGGTTAAGGCGTATTAATAAGAAATCGGTCAAATCTCTTATTGCTGAATTAACAATTAATTAACAAATACCTTGCCATTAATTAATGGTTGAAAAAGTGTTGATGAATAAATTCATTTGAGCATTTGAACTGAACAATTAGAGATTACCTTTGTCTTGTTAAATTAGAGCATGTATAGATTTTTTCTTAAACCGATATTTTTCCTTTTCGATCCTGAAAAAATTCACTATTTCGTATTTTTCTGCATACGTTTCATGCACCTATTCCCTGGAGTAGGGGCAATTAACCGGATGATGTACAAGGTGCAAGATCCTAAGCTTCAACGAGAATTATTTGGATTGAAGTTTGACAATCCAGTTGGACTAGCTGCTGGATTTGATAAGAATGCGAAAGTCTATAATCAACTGGCCAATTTTGGCTTCGGTTTTATTGAAATTGGCACCGTAACGCCAGATCCTCAAGAAGGAAATCCTAAAAAAAGACTATTTAGACTTCCAGAAGATGAAGCGTTGATTAATCGAATGGGATTTAATAATGCTGGAGTTGAAGTAATCTCTGAAAGACTAAAAGGAAATAAGCATCGAGCTATTATAGGAGGGAACATTGGTAAAAACACTGCTACTGATGAAAGTGCTGCTGAAAAGGATCTTTACTTGAATTTCAGGACACTTCATCCAGTTGTAGATTACTTTGTAGTTAACGTAAGTTGTCCGAATGTAGGAAGCACTGCTAGAATGAATAGTAAAGAGTTCTTGATTGAGCTTTTAACTGAGCTAAAAGTGATGACCAAAGAAATAGGTCCTGCGCGTCCTATCCTGCTAAAGATTGGACCTGATCGTTCTGAAGCTCAGTTAGATGAGGTTATAGAGATAATAGCGGAAACTGGTATTGACGGAGTGATAACAACCAACACAGCTACTGATCGTTCTAGCTTAACTACTTCTAAGGAACGTCTGGAGGAAATAGGTCGAGGTGGATTAAGCGGTCAACCACTTAAGCAACGATCAACGGAAGTTATTAGATACTTAGCTGAGAAGTCTAATAAAGCATTCCCAATTATTGGAGTAGGTGGAATTCACTCAGCGGAAGATGCATGGGAGAAAATTGAAGCAGGAGCTGATCTAGTGCAAGTCTATACGGGCTTTATTTACACTGGTCCAAAATTGGTGAAACGAATCAATAAAAAGATTCTTAAAAATACAGCATGAGTTCGATGGTCTCCATCATTATGCCTGTCCGAAACGGACAACCTTATCTTGAAGCCTGCTTAGATTCAATTCTTCCTCAAACTTACGAGAATTGGGAATTGGTAGTTGTTAATGATAATTCTACAGATGACACTTGTGAAGTGCTTTCAAAATACGCTTCCACAGACGACCGTATAAGACTTTTGAATAATAATGGGAACGGAATACTGGATGCACTTCATTTAGGCTATCAAAACTCATCTGGTGAGTTCATCACTAGAATGGATGCTGATGATCGAATGTCTATGAATAAATTAGAATTGATGGTTAACGCTTTATCTAATGGTGAATTATCAATTGGACTTGTAGAGTACTTTTCTGAAAATGAAGTAGGGAATGGGTATCGCAAATATGCAGAATGGCTAAACGAACTTACCAATAGCCAGAATAATTTCGCAGACATTTACAAGGAGTGTTCGATACCTTCAGCCTGCTGGATGACAAGACGAAAAGACTTTGAACGATGTGGTGGATTTGGAAATCGATATCCCGAAGATTATGATTTAGCTTTTAGATTTTATCGGTCTAAATTGAAATTGTCTCCAGTAGATTCAGTATTACATTATTGGCGAGACCATGATGCTCGTGCGTCACGGAACGATCCTAATTATGCTGATAATCGATTCTTAGCAATTAAACTGGATTACTTCTTAGAGATTGATAAGGCTGATAGCGCTTTGGTTTTGGTTGGGGCTGGGAAGAAAGGAAAAGAACTTGCTTCTATGCTTCTTGAAAAGAACGTTCCTTTTAAATGGGCCACCAATAATTCGAAAAAGATCGGAGTTAATATCTATGATCAAATTCTAATTTCAGATCAAGGTATTCAAGACGAAGATCAATTAATCATTGCGGTGGCAGGGCAAGAAGGTCAAGAGTTAAGATCAAAGTTCAGCAAAGGTTTTTTCTTTTGCTAAACTGACTATACTATACTATACTATACTATACTATACGAAATAATTCCACGTTAGGGATTCACGCCAATTTGCTATGCTGTTTATTCGAAGTTGCTTCTTGATTATTATTGTGTTTTTGTCTTGTACAAATTCCATTTCTCAAAACTTGAATTCAGGTGGGAGTAATTTCAGCCTTCAATTAAATACCATTACTACTTCAGTACCATTCTTAATGATAGCCCCAGATGCTAATCATTCGGGTTTGGGAGATGCCGGGATTGCCACAGTAGCATCTCCGCATAGCTTACATTGGAATCAAGCTCAATTGGCCTCAATAAGTGATTCTGGAATGTTTAATCAAGAATGCAAGCAAAAAAACTTTGGCGTTTCATTGAACTATAGTGGGTGGCTGAGGCGATTGGTTCCCGGTATTAATTTGTTTGATTTTTCAGGTTATAAGGTTACCGGACGTAGAAGTGCCACTAGCGCTTCGTTAAAGTTTTTCTCTCTAGGTGAAGTCGCATTTTTTAACCCGACTGGCTCCGTAAATAGAACGTATCGGCCGAAGGAGTTTGCAGCTCAACTTGGATATACAAGGAAGATTACTAAGTCTTTCTCAATGGGAATATCAGGCAAGTTCATTTATTCAGATTTTGCGGGGAACTTGCTGTCGGGAGTTGTAGCAGGTAAGTCTTTTGCTGCAGGGTTATCAATGCTCTACAAATCCAGGCAATTTAAATTACTGACTAAACAATTTCAAATATCGGCTGGAGCGCAGATTAGTAATGTGGGAAATAAAATGTTTTATACAAGTAATTCATTCGGGGATTTTCTTCCTCAGAATTTAAAAGTAGGAGTTGGAATTTCAGTTGAATTAAGTGATCAAGTAATTTTAGTTCTGGTTACAGATGCAAACAAGCTATTGGTGCCAACTGGACCTTTATACTTACGGGATGCCAGTGGAAACACTTTAGTTGATCCGTATGGGAATTATATGATCGCTGCAGGCATGGATCCAAATGCAAGTGTGTTTGAAGGGATAAAGCAATCATTTCATGATGCCCCCGGAGCTTACTATGATGATGGTGGAGCTTTGCAAGAAATTGGTGTTGCTGCCGAAGAATTTCGCGAGATCAATTGGTCTTTTGCAAGTGAACTGCGAATTGCGGAAATGGTATTTCTTAGATCTGGTTTTTTCTATGAGCATTATACTAAAGGAAATCGGCAATATGCCACTGTTGGTATAGGAGGGAAGTATAAAATGTATGAGGCAAATGTATCTCTATTACTTCCAACTTCACAGCAACATCCATTAGCTAGAACCGTCAGGGTTGGAATTGCAATGACCCTTTAGCATAGACTAGAACATTTCTTCAAGCATTGCTGGCATAGCAGAAAATGAGATGTAGCCTGCTACACCAATAGCAACCCAGCCAAGTATATTCCCAAGTCGTGCTGTTTTTAAGCTTCTATTGTATCTAACCGGATCGGTTCTATATATTTTTTTGACTTGACTATGCTTTACTACAGCCATTATTCCCATAATTATACCGGGTAAAATTAAAAAGCTGGTGCTTATCGCAATAATTCCAATTAGTCTTGCCGTGGTTGCCTGAGCTAATATTTCATGTCCACCAGGATTGTCTAAAATACCTGCATTTGCATTTCCGTAAACATAATTAGTTGCTTGAACGGGAGGCACGTAATCAACTGGCTGATTCCAAGTAGATTCCTGCGTCACATTATTGTACCAATAGTTCCTTCTTTGTTCTTGAGAATAGTGCTGAACCCAATTAGTTGTCGGAGCTGTTTGATTAACCACACTTGATGGCGCAACAGGAGCAGTAGGAGCTACTGGAGCTGTAACTATAAATAACTGACTTATACTTGGTTCGTCTTTAGCTTCAATCCATTCAGGTAGTTGACCATGCCAAACCATGGTCTCAGGTTTGATGTTCTCAACTTTTAAATTTTCTAATGTAAATGGTCCTTTTTGAACTCCATTGTCTAAGTAGAAATACTGCGTCATCTTGTTTTATGCATTTAATTCTGAGCTTGCCTCAGCAATTCTTTTGTGATCACCCTTACTTTTTCTAATTCTACAACTAACTACTTTGTATTCTGGGCACATTGTTTCCGAACAAACCTCGTTACTGGTTATTATATTCAGCATGATTTCTGGGAAATGGAATGTAGAGCTTAAAATCCCTTCTTTAACATCTGTTGTTAATTCCGCTCGAATATCAATTTTCCCTCTAGCTGATTCCAAGCAGACAAAATCGCCTTGAGAAATACCTTCTTTAGCAGCATCTGCTGGATTAATCAAAAGAACATCTTCGGTTAGTATATCCACATTCCCAGTTCTTCTAGTCATTGCGCCACAATTGTAGTGCTCTAATTCTCTGTTAGTCGTTATAATGTACGGGAAATCTTTTCCATGTTTTTCAATTTCTGCACTTTCTTTAAAGTTTGTAAATGTGAATAGGCCTTTTCCTCTTTTAAACTCTTCAATGTGCAACATTTGAGTATCAGTTCCGCCATCTGCAACCGGCCATTGTTTTCCATTATCGCCTAATTCATCCCATATAACTCCTTTAAAGAAAGGTACGATTTGAGCAATCTCCGCCAGAACGCCATCAGCAGTATAGTCTGGCTGGTTATAGCCCATTCTATTCATTACGTCAATTACTTGTTGGCCATCACCCTTAGTTCCAGGGATTGGATCAATAACGGCATTGACCCGTTGTATTCTTCGCTCACCATTCGTAAACGTTCCACTTTTTTCTAGGAAACTAGATGATGGCAATACTACTGTTGCGTGTTTTGCAGTTTCAGTCATGAACAACTCACTTACGATTAGTAATTCTAAACCTTCCATGGCTTTCATTACGTGTTTCGTATTAGGATCTGTTTGAACAACATCTTCTCCTACAATCCATAATGCTTTGAGGTCTCCTGCAATTGCTGCATTAAACATCTCAGGGATTTTCCACCCAATATGACTTGGAACGGCATCACTGGAATAAAAGTCTTTGTACATCTGGTTAACGTTAGGATCGGTTACATCGTAATAGCCCGCGCCTTGATGAGGTTGTGCGCCCATGTCAGCAGCGCCTTGTACGTTATTTTGACCTCTTAAAGGATTAACTCCTGCTCCTTTTTTACCAATATTTCCTGTAATCATTGCTAAATCGGCAATGGTTTGAACTGTAAACGTTCCTTGCGTATGTTCAGTAACCCCTAAACCATGGAATTCCATAGCTGCATTGGCGTGAGCATACTCATGTGCTGCTGCTTTAACTTGTTCTCTAGGTACGCTCGTGATACGTTCCATTTCGTCCATGTCTATAGCAAGAATCCCAGCTTTAAAATCATCGTATCCTTCGGTTCTATTAGCAACAAAATCAGCATCTTCCCACCCTTCACTAATGATATAATAAAGCATCATGTTAAGAAGGGCAACATTTGTTCCTGGCCTTAATTGTAAATGATGTTTAGCATATTTAGCCAGCTCAATTTTCCTAGGATCGATTACGATACCGGTATTGTGCTTCATCATTTGTTGTTTGATCTTAGCCCCAGTTACTGGATGAGCATCTGTTGGATTTGCACCGATAACAATAATACAATCTGTATGATCAATGTCTTCAACACTATTGGTTGCAGCTCCAGTTCCGAAAGCTCTTTGCATTCCTAAAGCTGTAGGAGAGTGACAAACTCTTGCACAGCAATCAACATTGTTTGTACCAACAACTGCTCGCATTAACTTTTGCATTAGATAGTTCTCCTCGTTGGGAGTTCTCGCAGAAGATATACCAGCAATTGCATCTGGTCCGTTATTTTCTTTGATTCGATTGAATTCATCTACAATGAAGCTATACGCTTCGTCCCATGTTGCGGGTTCTAATTCACCATTCTTTCTAATAAGTGGAGTAGTTAAACGATCTTCATGATCTACAAACTTAAAGGCATACCTACCTTTCAAGCAGGTGTGTCCTGCATTTGCTTCAGCTTCGTAAGGAGCCGTAATGCTTAAAATCTCTCCGTTTTTAGTACTGACTTCAAGATTACATCCAACACCGCAGTACGTGCATACAGTTCTGGTAGTTTCATTAGCCTGTATGGCTTTGCTTTGGAATACATCGGAAATAGCAGAAGTTGGACAGGCTTGTGCGCACGCTCCACAACTAACACATTCAGATTCCATGAAATTCAAGTCTGCTCCTTTGGCAATCTTGCTATCAAAACCTCTTCCGGTCATCGTTAATACCATTTCACCTTGTACTTCATCACAGGCTCTAACACAACGATAGCAGTTAATGCATTTAGAAAGATCTGAGGTCATATAAGGATGACTGTTGTCTTTTTCACGTTCCAAATGATTTGCACCAGCGGGATATCTGACTTCTCTGATTCCTACTTTTGCAGCAACATCTTGTAGTTCACAGTTGCCGTTTACCTCGCAAGTCAAACAATCCAACGGATGATCTGTAAGAACCAGTTCCATAATGTTTTTACGAAGTCGTTGTACGTTCGGTGAATCTGTATAGATATAACTATTCTCTACAACAGGCGTATGGCAGGATGCAACCGTTTTTATTGGTCCGTCTAGAGCCAACGCAACATCAACGCTGCACACTCTACAAGATCCGAATGGGTCAAGGTTGGGCGCATCACATAGCGTAGGGATTGCATCTCTTTTTCCTTCAACTCTTCTTACAAAAGAGATGATTGTTTCTCCATTCTCAATTTCATGAGCAATGTCGTTGATGAAAGCTGTTTTCTTCATAGCTAATTCTATTTTTAATTCGCGATATACTGCGATAATTCTGGATTAAAGTACTCAAGTGCATTTTTAATTGGTAACGGAATACCTCCACCATGCGCACATAAAGACCCAACTTCTAATGTGTGAATCAAATCGTCTAATAAGTACTTGTCAATTTTGTAATCTGAATCTTCCTGCGCCTTACGGAACATTTCCATCCCTCTTTGTGTCCCTAATCTACAAGGGAAACACTTACCACAGCTTTCGTAAGCTGCGAACTCTAACAAGTGTTCCAAATACTTCACCATTGGAAATGTTTCTGGTACACACACTGTTCCTGCATGTCCTAACAGAAATCCCGCATTTTTGAAAGATTCAAAATCTAAAGTCAATTCATCTAATTTCTCAGTTGGAACTAATCCTCCTAAAGGTCCTCCGATGTGCACGGCTTTCACCGGTTCTTTATATCCACCACCAAGCTGATTAACAACAGTAGACATTGGGGTCCCCATTTCAACTTCATACATGCCTGGATTATTAAAGAAGCTATCTAAACATACGAGTTTAGTTCCTGTCGACTTTTCTGTTCCAATTTTTTTGTACTCTTCTCCACCGTTTTTCATGATGAAGTGAACCGCAGCTAAGGTTTCTACATTGTTAACTATGGTCGGCTTATTGAAAAGCCCTTGTTCAGCTGGGAAAGGGGGCCGCACTCGAACTTCGGGTCTTTGACCTTCAATGGAGTTGATTAGTGCGGTTTCTTCACCGCAGATATAAGATCCTTGTGCTTTGATTACTTTAAAATCAAAATCAAAGCCACTTCCGTCTATGTTTTTCCCAATTAAATTGGCATCTCTTAATTCTTGAACAGCATCTTCTACAATTTTAACCGATTCAGGATATTCTCCTCTTATGTACAGTATACCGTGATGTGCATGCATACAATATCCAGCAATCATCATCCCAAATAAGACTGAATGAGGCCTTTCTTCTAGTAAATATCGATCTGAATAAGCTCCAGGATCTCCTTCGTCTGCATTACAGATGATGAATTTAGTATCACTTTCGTTATTCCTACAAAACTCCCATTTAAGTCCCATTGGAAACCCTGCTCCACCTCTTCCTCTAATTCCAGAATTTTTCACATCCTCTAGAACGTCCTTGGAATTACGCTTAAGCGCAACTTTAAATGGTGTGTAATGTCTATCAATTCCTTCAAATTCACTAGTCAGTATGGCTGGACCGTGAACTCCGACATTATATTTGTCAACTGCAGCTTCGCCTTTGGTTACAATATCTGCTATTTCATCTGGCGTTTTTGCTGAGTAATTATTCCCATTATAATTGAACGCTGCATTCTCATGACATCTTCCTAAACAGGTCATATGCCCAATTTCATCTTCGCTAAAGTGATTCTTTAGTTCTGTAGATACATCGTCTTGTTTTCCAGCGCATAAACAAGCTGAACCGTTGCAGACATATACTTTCTTTCCTTTGTTTTCGGGCTTTAGAAAATCATAAAATGTGGTTGTTCCATAAGTGACTGCTTTACCCATTAAGAACTCCTCAGCTAACTTATCTAAATCATCTACTGAAGGAGCTCCACTGCCATCATTGGCTAATTGCCCCATTCGATCAAAAAGATTGTCCTCAATCCCTTTTCGCCCTGATAATTCACTTAAATTCTTACTTCCCATTCTAATCTAATTAAGCAACATGTTTGCTGCTATTTGTTTTTAGTACTCGCTCTGGATGCGAATAACATGTGGTTTTCCCTTTTCTAGTAAAAGCAAAAAGAGTCATTCCAAATTCTTTAGCATAATCTACTGCTAAGCTTGATGGTGCTGATACAGCAACAAGCACTGGTATTTTTGCCATAAATGCTTTGGTCACAATTTCGTAAGAAATTCGACCACTTACCAATAAACATTTAGCGTTTTTCAATTGTCTATTGTTAAGTAATGATCCAATTACCTTGTCAACTGCATTATGCCGACCAATGTCTTCTTTCAAAGTTAAAAATTCTCCAGCAATTGTAAATGCTGCTGCGCCATGGGATCCACCTGTCTTTTTAAAGGTAGTTTGTTTAGACTCCATAACCGAATACATAGCATCTAATAATAGTGGATCGAACATTTGAGAAACTTTCAATGAGCTACCCTCAACAGATAAATCACCTAGTTCTCGCTTCCCGCATATCCCACAAGAAGATACTGATAACATAGAACGGTTGTCTGAATAACCTGAACCTAAATCGGATTCATTAATTTCTACATTAACTTCAGTTATATGCTCTAGTTCGTTCCTCTTTACAGACTTCAGCTCAATTGGAGTCTCTCCTTTATACAAATCTTCTGAGTAGAGTAGGCCTCTTACCATATCTAGCTCATCTCCGGGAGTTCGCATTATAACTGTAAAAGGCCCTGCATTTATATTAATTTGCAAGGCTTCTTCTACCGTCAATGAATCATCTACTCGATTTACCTGATCAAGCTGAAATTTTATTCCTTCGTATTTTGAGGAATCCACTAAGATAAGCCAGTGATCAGTCCATCATTATCAATATCCATTCCTTCTGAAGCTGGAACTGCAGGTAAACCTGGCATTCTCATCATGTTTCCTAGTATTGGGATTAGAAATCCAGCACCTGCTGCAATTTCAAATTCTCTTACCGTAACTCTAAACCCTTGTGGTCTGCAAATCAGTTTTGCATCATCTGAGAAAGACTTTTGGGTTTTGGCCATACAGATAGGAAGATGAGTAAGATTGAGCGCTTCAATTCCTTTTAAGTCTCGGATCGCTTTTGCTGAATAATCTACTCCTTCGGCACCATAAATAGTTCGAGCGATAGTTTCAATTTTATCTTTCACACTAGCGTTCCAGTCATAAAGAGGTTTGAAGTTATTGTCACCTGACTCAATTGCGTCAACTACTGTTTGAGCAAGGTTCTTTGTTCCTTCACCACCATCGGCCCATCCTTTGGATACAACTGCAACAATACCTCTAGCTTTACATTTGTCAATTACTAATTGGATTTCTTTATCATCATCTCCTGTTCTATGGTTAATAGCAATTACCGGGTTCATGCCGAATTTTTGCATGTTTTCAATGTGTTTCTCAAGATTTGGAAACCCTGCTTCAACTCTTTCTAAGCTAACGTCACCATATTCTTCTTTCGTTGCGCCACCGTGATGTCTTAACGCACGAATGGTCGCTACAATTACGATTGCTTTAGGCTTAAGCTTCCCGTAACCACATTTGATGTTTAGGAATTTCTCCGCACCTAAATCAGCTCCAAAACCTGCTTCCGTTACCACATAGTTAGAAAGTGAAAGGCCCATTTGAGTGGCGATAATCGTGTTAGTTCCCTGTGCAATATTTGCAAATGGACCACCGTGAATGATCGCAGGATTATGCTCTAGAGTCTGCACTAAATTTGGCTGAATAGCATCTTTTAATAAAATAGCCATCGCATTTTGAGCGTTTAGGTCTCTGGCAAAAATTGGTTTTTTGTCCCAAGTAAACCCAATGAATATGTTTCCTAATTTTTCTTTTAAATCTTCACGGTCCGTTGCCATACATAGAATCGCCATCACTTCAGAAGCTGCCGTAATGTTGAATCCGCCTTCTCTAGGAACTCCATCGGTAGTTCCACCAAGTCCCATTACAATATGGCGAAGAGAACGGTCGTTCATATCAATTACTCTTTTCCAAGTAACAGTTCTAGCGTCTATGCCTAAACTTCTCGTTCTGCTTTGAATGTTATTATCTATAACAGCAGCTAAGAAATTATTAGCTTTTTCTATAGCAGCAAAATCCCCAGTGAAATGAAGGTTAATGTCTTCCATTGGAATTACCTGTGACCATCCGCCACCTGCAGCTCCACCTTTAATTCCGAAAACAGGGCCTAATGAAGGCTCTCTTAAAACAACTACGCTCTGTTTGCCAATTTTGTTAAGCCCTTCATTTAAACCAATAGATACAGTCGTTTTGCCTTCGCCAGCTGGTGTGGGAGTAAGTGCAGTAACTAAAATTAAATTGTTTGAATCGATCTTACTGTGATCTATGAGGCTTAAAGGGAGTTTAGCTTTGTACTTTCCGTACATTTCTAAACTGTCTTCTTCAATATTTAATTTTTGCGCAACATTTTTAATGTGCTCCATTTCAATACTTTGCGCAATACTTAAATCACTTTGTGGCTTAGTCGCTGTACTCATCCTTGTTGATTTAACTCCTAGGCATTACGATGATCGCTCTGCTGGGAGTGTTGTTTGTGGAAGTTGAAGATAGCAAAATATCAGAATTTCCGTGAGCATTTTTTCGTGGTTTCTGTTTTGGTACTTTTGAGATTGAGACAGAATTATCACTATTATTGATGTGGAAACCGAAAAAAGAAAAAGTAAAATTAACGTATGCGCAGTAAAACACACAAAATTTGGCTGGTCTTAGGATTATTAATTGCACTGGGTGCAGGAGGTGCTTCTTGTAAAGCTATAGCAGGAGCTGCGGCAAAATAATGGTCAAAAAAACAGATAAAAAATTCGTTGCTGATTGCGAAAATAGAGCAGCAAAATTAGTGGGTGAGGACAAAGCGGTTCATTTTTGTGATTGTGCGGTTGATAAGGCTTCAGAGGAGTATCATTCTTTTGAAGATGCGAAAGACATTAGTGCTATTGAAATCATCCAGATAGCAAAGGGTTGTAAATAGTAGAAAAGTGAACCTTTATATTCTTAGTAGAAATAGAGCACTTTATTCAACCACTAGGTTGGTAGAGGCTGCCGAAGACCGAGGACACCATGTTCGGATCTTAGATCATTTGCATTGTAATCTTGTAATTGAAAAAAACAACCCTCATATTATATATCATGGCGAGCAGATAGAAAAGCCAACGGCAATTATTCCGCGTGTTGGATCTTCAGTTTCGTTTTATGGATCCTCGGTAGTTCGCCAATTTGAAATGATGGGCGCTTATACGGTTAATAGTTCAGGTGCCATTTTACGATCACGTGACAAGTTAGAAAGTATGCAGATCCTGTCAAGGAGTGGAGTAGGGCTCCCAATCACTTCATTTACCAATTACAGCGATGATTTTGAGCAAATAATTGAAAGTGTTGGAGGAACTCCTTTGGTTATTAAGTTAATTGAAGGAACTCAAGGTTTAGGAGTTCTTTTGGCTGAGAATAACAGTTCAGCAGAGTCGGTAATTGAAGCTTTTAATAAGTTAAAGGCGAGAGTGATTGTGCAAGAGTTCATTAAAGAATCTAAAGGAGAAGACATTCGTGCAATAATTGTTGGAGGAAAAGTAATTGCTTCGATGAAAAGAAAAGGACCTCCGGGAGAGTTTCGATCAAATATTCATAGAGGTGGTAGTGGTACTGTGGTTGAGTTGACTCAAGAGGAAGAGCGCTCAGCTATTGAGGCTGCTGCAGCGCTAGGGTTAAATGTTGCCGGTGTTGATATGCTCCGCTCCTATAATGGACCGTTGGTTATAGAGGTTAACTCTTCTCCTGGCCTTGAGGGTGTTGAAGAAGCTACTGGTGTAGATGTGGCTTCAAGCATCGTTAAATTCATTGAAAAAGCGCATCTAAAAGGATGATCATAAATAAGCAAGAAATCCTTCCTGGAGAAAATCAACTTGTACATATTAATGTTTCCAAGCTTCCATCCGGGACAAAGATTAATATAGAGGCGCTTGTCTTTAGAAGTGAAAATCCTGGACCTGTAATGCTCGTTATAGGTGGAGTTCATGGAGATGAGATCAACGGGATTGAAATTGTGAGAAGGGCTGTAAAGTCGGAAATGTTCAACAATTTAAAATGCGGTTCTGTAATCGCTATCCCTGTTTTAAATGTTTTTGGTTTTATCAATTTTTCCCGGGAGTTACCGGATGGTAAAGATGTGAATCGAAGTTTTCCTGGGTCTAGCAAAGGGTCTTTAGCCTCAAGGGTAGCGGGAGCTTTAAGTAAGCAGATATTGCCTTTGATTGATTTTGGAATTGACTTCCATACTGGTGGTGCAAGCGTTTTTAATTATCCTCAAATCAGAGTTTCTGGGGCGGATGCCAAATCAATTGATTTAGCATTGGAGTTTTCAGCACCATACATTATTAAATCAGGATTAATTCCAAAAAGCCTTCGTAAGGAATGCGCTAAAAGAAACATACCGATGCTTGTTTATGAAGGAGGCGAATCTCTTAGGTTAGATGAGTTTGCTATTCAGGAAGGCTTAAATGGGTTAGCACGAATTATGAATTCTCGAAATTTTTCGGATTCTAAAACTAAGCGTCAAAGCAGCGTAATTTTTCAAGATTCAACTTGGTTACGAGCCCCTGAACCTGGTCTTTTTATTAGTTTAATTAAAGTTGGAGATCAGGTTATAGTTGATGAGAAAATTGGAAAGATTACGGATCCATATGGGCATCAAGAAACCTTCATTTGTGCAAATAAAACGGGAATCATATTTGGGCTAAATAATAGGCCGGTTGTGAATGTTGGAGATGCTTTATTTCATATTGGTTATAATTTAGAGCTTAATATGTCTTAGCTCTTAACCGTTCATTTTCAAGTATCTGAAGAGCTGAATTTAGTTTCTCACATAATTTTGTGATTGGTTTTTTGGTTAATCGTGTTTTAAATTCTAAGAATTGCTATATTTACCAGCAATAATGGACAGCATTTATTACTCCCCGACAGAAAAAACACCAGAGGTTAACTTTGACTTTAATAATGGTGTGTTCTTAGTTAGAGGCATTTCAATCCCTGAAAACACTGTAGATTTTTATCATGGCTTAATTTTCGCGTTGCGAGAATATGCTAAGAATCCTCGGCCTAAGTCTACGCTTAAACTAGGATTGGAATATTTTAATACGAGTACCTCTGTAATTATATTGAAGCTTTTAAATTCTTTAGAAGCTGCCGAAGGAAGTGAAGTTGAAGTGGTCTGGTTTTACGAACAAGACGATATTGAGATGGAAGAAGTTGGTATGGACTTTAAAGAAATGACTTCTATTGGCTTTAAGTTACATCCTGTCGAAGATTTGTATACGATCTAAATTAATTCCGTAAATTTAAATATCAAGTTTAACCTCCTTGAAAAACCTAAGATTACATACTGTAGCCTTGCTGTTTATCGTATTCAGTTGTTTTACAGCTGAAGCACAGCTTGCATGGACTTTTGTTAATGAATTAACGGACGCAAATAAAGTGCATGTATTAGCTGTTAAAGCTGATCCCGCTAATTCTGTGGTTTATGTGGTCGGTGAATTTTCCGCTGACCTGTCTGGAGTTTTCACTACAGGGCTTAATGGTACACCTGATTTTTCTACAAACAATGGTGGAGCAGATGGATTTGTTGCTAAATATCAAGAAAATGGAACGCTGTTGTGGGCATTTATGGTTGGTGGAGCAGGTGCGGATAAAGTTAAAGATATAGACCTTGATGCTTCTGGTGATCTGTATATAACTGGTTCATTTGAGACTGCAGGTGAATTTCGTGGTACAGAAATTACTTCATTTCCCAATCTAACAGCTTTTGGAGGTGTTGATATTTTTCAGGCAAAATACGACTCGGACGGAAAGATTATCTGGCTTCATGAAGATGGAGGAACCGGTACTGATAATGGAACCCATGTGGAAGTTCAAGGGCCTAGAGTCTTATTTGCAGGAGATTATGTTGTTTCAGGCTACACGGAAATAGCAGGGTTTAATCCTATCACTTATGGAGGTCAAGATGTTTTTGTTTTATCGAGAAACCCGGCTGGAGCTACAATTTGGTATTGTGACGGTGGAAGTAATTCTAATGATGCTATTGGAGGCTTGACAATAGATCCAGCAGGAGATACTGTTTATATGGCGGTTAATTATTCTGGTGTAAGCATGACATATGTTGACAATGGGTCAAATTCTACACCCGCCCAACTTAATTCAGATGTAGGTTTTAACGACATATCATATGTTGCTTTTGCGGCTAACTCAGGATTATTTAGCTGGGTGAATCAGATAAGCGGGACAGATGATGAAATATGTGAAGATTTAGTTGGAGACGCCTTTAATCTTTATATAGTGGGATCATATCAAAATTCAATTAATGTACCCGTAGTTGGAGCCGGACCCGCCAATACTTCAGATGATATTTTTATCGCATCAGTCATAAATGATCTTGGTCCTGGCCAATGGTTAGTAACAGAACCAACAACCGGAGCAACTGATGCAAGTGCCAAAGCTGCATGTCTTGATTTAGCAGGTAATGTATGGGCTGTTGCTGAATTTAGTGGTACAGCGAATGTAGATGGATCTTTTCCAGAGGTTTCTTCTGGAGGAAAAGATTTACTGGTATTAGAGTATGATGCTACTGGAGCTTATTTATATCATAATGTCGCCAAATCTACGCTGGATATAAGTCCAGAAGACATTACCATTGACGCTTCAAACAACTTATATTTCGGAGGTTACAGTTTCGCCAACTCAACCTTCGGTACAATCACTACGACTAGTACTGGCGCGAGTGATGGGTTCTTTTCCAAATTGAGCGTTTGTGATGCCTCTTATAGTTATTCTTCAGCTTCTTTCTGTTCCGGAAACCCTAACGTTCTACCAACTATCACTGGAAATTTAGGAGGGATTTTTACCGAAGGTTCTGGTAACATTACTTTTGTCAGTTCGTCAACTGGTGAGATAGACTTAACTGGTTCTATAACAGGGGGGCCTTTTGCTATTACATATACTGCTCCTGGTGGATGTAGTCAGGTTTTTAATGTTTCAGTAACGGCAAATGCGAATCCAGTTTTTAGCTTTTGTCCTGTAAATTCATCTACTTCAAACGATGCGGGCCTTTGCTCCGCTGTTGTTTCTTATTCGGCTCCAACAGCAATGGACGATTGTGGATCCGTAACAATTACGCAAACCGATGGATCTGGGTTAACTTCAGGAAGTGCTTTTCCTATCGGAGTTACTGCTCAGCAGTATACTGCCACAGACTTAGCGGGAAATACAACACTTTGTTCATTTACAGTTACAGTTGTGGATTCAGAAGTGCCGGTAATTGCTTGTCCTAGTAATGTTACTCAAAACAATGGCTTAGGATTGTGTGGTTCGGTTGTTACATACGCGTCTCCCATAGGAACTGATAATTGCGCATCCCCTGTTACTACTCAGACAGCAGGGTTGGCAAGTGGTTCAACTTTTCCAGTAGGGATTACTGTTAACACCTTTTTGGTGACTGATGCCTCTGGAAATACAGTTACCTGTTCTTTCAATGTCACAATTTCAGACACAGAAAACCCTGCAATCGCTTGTCCTGCTAACGTTGTGCAAGGGAATGATATTGGTGTTTGTGGAGCTTCAGTTGCGTATAGTGTGCCAGTAGGGACCGATAATTGTCCTGGTTCAATTACGACCCAGACAGCTGGTTTATCAAGTGGATCAACTTTTCCGATTGGAACTACTTTAAATACATTTTTAGTTACTGATGCAGCTGGAAATTCTGCTGCCTGCTCATTTAACGTAACGATCACCGATACTGAAAGTCCTGCAATTGTATGTCCTTCAAATTTAACTATTTCAAATGACGCTGGCTTATGCTCTGCCGTAGTCACCTACCTAGCTCCTACAGGAACTGATAATTGTCCAGGTTCGTTAACATCTCAATCTACAGGAATGCCAAGTGGCTCAGCGTTTCCCGTTGGGACAACGATTAATACTTTTATCGTTACTGATGCTGCCGGTAACTCTACTTTTTGTTCGTTTAGTGTGCTTGTTAATGATACTGAAATGCCTTCTATGTCTTGTCCTTCAAATGTTTCTATAGTTAACGATATAGGAGCATGTGGTGCTGCTGTAACATATGTTGATCCTGTCGGAGCTGATAATTGTCCGGGAATGGCAACTGCTCAAATTGCTGGACTATCGAGTGGTTCCGTTTTTCCTTTAGGTACAACTATTAATACTTTTGAAACTACAGATGCTTCTGGAAACACCAGTTCCTGCTCATTTAATGTTGACGTTACGGATTCTGAATTACCAACACTCATTTGCCCAGGTAATATTACGCAGGGCAATGATCTAGATTCTTGTAATGCTGTTGTTACATATGTTACTCCAATTGGTGCAGATAACTGCCCTGGATATATCGTTGTTCAATCAGAAGGAATTCCGAGTGGGTCTGTTTTTCCACAAGGAATAACGTTAAATAAATTTATTGTAACCGATGCTGCAGGTAACGAGGATTCGTGCAACTTCACTGTTACGGTAAACGACACACAGAGCCCTACAATTGCTTGTCCGTTTAACGTGTTTCAGTTAAATGACACAGATTCTTGTGGTGCAATTGTTACTTTCCCTGCATTAGTTGCTTCTGATAATTGCTCAGGAACTACGATAACTCAGACGTCAGGTCAAGGCTCAGGAACCTTTTTTCCAATAGGCGTTACATTAAACTCGTTTCAGGTAACGGATGCAGCAGGCAACATCTCGGCCTGTAGTTTTACCGTTACTATAACCGATGATCAGGTTCCGGTTTTTGCTTGTCCTGCAGATGTCAATTTAGATAATGATGTTGACAGTTGTGGTACGATCTTTAGTTTTGGTAACCCAATTAGTTCTGACAATTGTGGTATAGATACTACTTACCAGACATCGGGCTTGTTAGATAATTCTTTATTCCCGGTAGGTGTTTCAACCTTAACGTTTTACGCACTAGACAATTACGGGAATTCTTCAACCTGCTCTTATCAAGTAATTGTTACTGATACTTCGAGTCCAACCATTCTATGTCCATCTGATACTATTATTTGTGACAGCCTTATAACTTATGCTCCAGTTGTAGGTGCTGATAATTGTGTTGTTCCAATTATCACTCAAACCGATGTTTCAGGGTTGACTTCTGGCAATACTTTTCCACTTGGGATTACTGCTCAAACATACCAAGCTATAGATGCATCAGGAAATATTTCGACCTGTACTTTTAATGTAGAAGTTTTGGCGCCAATTTATCCTTATTGGGATTCTCTTCCAAGTCAAGTTTGTGAATTAACGGATACGATAGATTTAGCAGCGCTAGTCACTAGCACATTGGGGACTTTCTCTGGTGCAGGTGTGTCAGGGTCTAATTTTATCCCAGTAAATGCAGGTGTTGGAACGGCTACTATTACTTTTACTGTAAGCAATTCAACTTGCTTTCGAGATTCAGTTCAAACTATTTTGGTTCTAGCGGATCCAGTAATAAATGCTGGACTTGACGATTCAATTTGCGGGGTAAATTATAATTTAGTTGGGAGTTCAAATTTCCCTGGTTTCTGGAGTTCTTTAACTTGCAGTTTTGCGGATTCCACGAATCCAAGTACCGTACTAACAACACCTGGTTTTGGTGTTCAGTATGCCGTATGGAATGTTGTCTCTCCTCCACAGTGTAGCGTTTCAGATTCAGTTTTAATAAGGTTTGACGAACAGGGTTTTGCAGATGCTGGGGCGGATCAATTGGTTTTGGATCAGTTGGAAACAAATCTTGATGCGTTGCAATCAAGCGTTGGAAACTCCTCCTGGTTTCTTTTAAATGGTACTGGTAGTTTTGGAAATGACAATTTTGAATCATCCTTATTTACAGCCAGTGGTTATGGTGTTTATGACATTGAATGGATTATCGAAAGTGGAAGTTGTCCAATTTCGTCAGACGTTTTAACCATTGAATTTTTAGAGCTCATTATACCACAAGGAATTTCTCCAAATTCAGATGGTTTAAATGATTCGTTCATTATTCCGGGCCTTTCTCTTTTTCTAGAAAAGGATCTAAAAATCTATGATAGATGGGGCAAGACGGTGTACGTAAATGGCAGTTATAATAATGATTGGGGCGGTTCAAATCACAGTGGAGAGCAATTATTAGATGACACTTACTTTTACGAATTGACATTGGATTCACGACAAATGACCGGGTTTGTGGTGATTAAAAATTGATGAAAAGAATCTTATTCATATCGGCATTGGTTTTGTTCTTCCTAGGAGGGCAGGCTCAAGAGTACCCAATTATTGGGCAGTATATGTTTAATGAAATGGTTCTTAATCCTGCAAGTGCTGGACATAAGGACTTAGTTGCCGGGCAATTTTCATTTAGAAAACAATGGATTAATATAAAAGGGGCACCAACCACTCAAAACTTTTCTATTCAATCTCCTCTGAAAAATGAAAAGATGGGAATTGGTTTTACATTTTATCGAGATAAAATTGGAGTTTCATCTGAAACAGGTGTAATGGGCAATTTTGCATATCGATTGAAACTGAAGAACAAACAGAGGATTGTTTTTGGTATGGGCGGAGGGCTATTTTTTCAAAGAAATCGCTATTCAGATCTTAATGTTACCCACTCAGGAGATGCCAATTTCATGTTAGATACACCCGTAGGAGTTTTGCCAAATTTCAGTGCTGGCATTAGGTATGAAAATGATGGCTTGGAAATTGGTGTATCTATTCCTATGATTTTAACTACTCGGTTTAACGCGAATACTAGCAAGTTTGAATTGCAAAACCGATTCAGAAATTATAATTATTTATTCCGAACAGTTTATAATTATACTTTAAATGAAGAGTTTTCCATAAAGTTTGGTGGACTATATAAATATAATCCGGTTATGAAATCGCAAATGGACCTTACTTTCGTAGCGGAAATGAAAGGGAAGTTGTCATTTGGAATGGGATATAGAACGGATGAGGGCGTTTTGATTTTAAGCAGGTTTAAAATTAATGATCAATTTGATTTCGGTGCTCAATATGAGATACCAACAAGTAAAATCTATCAATACCGAGCTGGATCAGTTGAAGTTTCGCTGATCTATAGTAGTATTTTCAACAGTAAAGCTAAAAGTCCAAGACAACTTTGAGTCGATATTTCACTATACTGATATTTATGTCTTTTGCTTTTAATAGCTTCAGTCAGCGCTATGCAGTAACCAAAGTTTTGAAAAGTGAAAAGGGCGTCTCTAATATTTGCCCAATAAAATTTAACGATGGACTCGTTTTCATGTCCAATAAAAGATCCCAAATTATAAAGACCATCAAAGATGAAAATGGACAACTGCCGTATAATCTATATTATCAGCAAGTTGAAGGTAAAAAGGCTGCTCTAACCAGTGCCTTATTTTCTCCTGAGCTTGCAACTGATTTTAATGATGGCCCTGTTTCATTCGCAAAAGGTGGAAGCGTTGTTTATTATTCTCGTAATGTGGATATAGACAATGTAGCAAACACTAAAAAATCTAGAACGTTAGGAATCTTTAGTGCAACTAAAAATGCTGACGATACTTGGTCTGACCCAATTCCGTTTGCCTATAACATGAGCTCATATAATGTTTCTCACCCTGCAATAAATGAAGAGGGAAACATACTGATATTTAGCTCAACGATGCCAGGTGGAATTGGTCAGGCAGATTTATATATGTGTATTAAGAAAGAAGATGGTCAATGGTCAGCACCGAAGAATCTGGGGCCGTCAGTGAATTCAATTAGAAATGAAATGTTTCCTTCTTTTCACAATAATGAATGGCTTATGTTTTCTAGCGATGGACGCAACGGAGTTGGTGGTTTGGATATTTTCATGACACATTGGAAAGAGTCTCAGTCTAAGTATGGCGTTTCAAGATCGTTAGATGCCGATATTAATTCGGAAGAGGATGACTTTGGGATTGCTATGAATTCTGATGGGCTTAGTGGATATTTTGGAAGTAGCAGGTCTGGTAAAGATGAAATCTATCATTTTGAAAAGATTATTCCAAAGCTTGAAAACTGCGAAGAAGATGTTAAGATCAATTATTGCTTTCTAATTCAAGAAAATAATATTCTTGAAGATGATGAACTTCCTTTAAAATTCAAATGGGACATGGGAGATGGTAGTGTTCGATATGGTCTATCTATTTCTTACTGCTATTCTGATACTGGAAGTTATATGGCTACCTTGAGCATCATTGATACCCTTTCGCAAGAGGTATACTATGAAGTATCTCAAGTTGTTATAGATGTTCATGTAGAAAACAGACCATATATTGAAGGACCTGACACGGTGTTAGTAAGTTCACCTGTTTTGCTTGAAACAAATCTAGCTGGTCTTTCTCCTAAGGCTATTGAGATATATTGGGAGTTTAATAATGAAACGATAATGGCCCATAAGTTCGATTATACTTTTGAGCAGTTAGGCACTTATGAAATCAGTATGGGAGTTTTGGATTTGGATAAAAATGTTAAATGTGTAAAAAGATCCATAGTGGTTGTGGATCAAGCAACCATGAACCTTGTTTCAACTTACGGTCAAGAGCATAAGGGGCCCCCTGGAAAGAATGACAGTCTTGGATTCGCAGTAGAATTATTGAATTCGATTAAAAAGAAAGCCTTAAGCGACCCTATGTTTGATAAAGTGAATTACCCTATACTGGAGCGATTTGACGCAGTAGACAGCGTTTATCAATACACAGTTGGGGAAACTGATAAGGTAGCTTCCTTATATCATTTGTATAAAGAAATGAAGCAATTAGGATTTACTAGCAAAGTCGTTTCCTTTGAGTCAAATTACAACAGTAATGATTTAACGGAAGTTTTAATCTTCTTTGCTCCTGGAGGTGACGAGATTTCAACTTACAATGAAGTTAATTTAAAGCAGTTTTCTAAGTTGCTAACAAGTTCATCTAAATTGGAGATTTTAGGATACGCTGATCCAAAAGGGAAAGCAGCTTTCAATAAAGAGTTGAGTTTGAAGCGAGCGAATCGAGTTGCAAAATATTTAGAGTATACTGGAGTTCCAATTCAAAAAATGAAAATTAGTGCTTTTGGAGCTCTTGGGGTTGAAGGAGATGTTGATGGTGTCCTAAAATATTACCGTAAAGTTGAAGTGAAATTGCTCAATAAATAATGGCATAATATTAGTATGATAAATTATATGAAAAACCTTTTCTCAATTGTGCTATTAGTGTTGTACTCGGCTGCTGCTTTTGGTCAAGCCGTTCCGGCCAAAGAAGAAAATATACCATATCTGGTTACTTTCGGCAAGGAAGCTGCTACTTCATACGGAGATGACGATTTTGCTCAGGTTTTCTTTTTCACAATTCCCAAAGACTTTAAAAAACCAATTTACATTCGCGTATTTGATCCAGATACTGGTGGAGGTGTGGATGAGAAAACGGGTGATTTTAATACTAAAACTAAATTTTCATTATATGGAGGTAAAGGCTGTATAACAGAGAAAGCAGCTAGGCAAACAAGCCCTACCGGAAATTTTAAAAGTGGTAATTTATTGTTTACGAAATCTTTTGGATCAGAATCTACCTATGATCAAAAATGGTACACATTTGGGCCATTTAACCCATCAGAAGGTGAGTACTCTTCCGATTATTTTGGATATGTATTTAAGCTTGTTTGCGAAGGTGTTAGCGGGAATGACGGGAATTTGTATAAATACTTTCTTTCTACAAGTAAAACAAAAAACGAGCCCGTTGAAGGTGGGAATGCCTTTACATTCGAGTATTCGTTTAGACTCCATGACGACATCAAACAAGTATCACACATTTACCCATACATTGATAGTAAAGTGATCTCTATTAAGCAGTCAAACTTTGACTGGGACGCTGATGGTGCAATTAAGATATATAGTGTTGCGACCCTTTCTTATCCTGTAAAAGTTTCGGGAAACGATAAATGGCAGACTAGTCAGTATTTCATTAAAACAGCCGAAAAAGGGAAGTCGTTAGATATTCGTTTTCAGAAACATATAACCAAAAAAGTTAGAAATAATAATGTGGTTTTCTATGTTACGAATCAGTATGGTGAGTTCTTGCCATTTTATACTGTTCCGATTGGAGGTGTTCCAAAATTTAAGGGGAGCGCTACCGTGAAGCCGCTGAACAAATAGTATTTCTAAGCCTTTATTATTACATTGCTGAATGTGCAAAACGCGCCTTCTGTTCTTGGTAGTTTTTTCGATTTCTTCGCTAGCCGTGCAGGGACAATACTATCAGTTTCAAACTTATGGAGCTGAAGCTGGACTTAATGATCCATTTATATATTCTATTGTTCAAGATACTAGAGGGTTCTTACTTGTCGGAACAGGGGAAGGGTTAGGCGTGTTTGACGGTGTTAGCTACGAAACAAAATACACATCAGATGGCTTAGCTGAAGATTTTGTCTCAACATTATATCGAAGTAGTTCAGGGATTGTTTGGGTAGGCCATAAGGAAGGTGGAATTTCTTATTTAAACGGAGATGTTATAAAAAAGTACCAGCTAAAAGAAGAGATTAATTCCATAATTACGGGTATTTCCGAGGATGAAGAAGGGGTTATATGGATTAGTACACAGAATGATGGGATATTCTGCGTAGATATAAAGTCAGGTGTCCAAAAATTCTATAAAGATCAATTTTTAACCGTGTTAATCAATGATATTGAGATCACGGATAACAAAGACATTTTAGTTGCTACTAATAACGGTTTAGAGGTTTATAACTTGGATTCAGATGGAAGCAATCTTCTTTTCGCTAAGCGGTATTTTGAAACCACAAATGCTAAAGCAATCCAATCTTTAGGTAGAAACGATTATGCCGTTGGTACCAATCAAAGTGGTCTTTTTCAAATTAACATAAGTAATGGAGAAGAGTTTAAAATCGAACTCCCGGAAGATTTGTTGATTAAGAGTCTTAGTAGTGATGATGAGAACAATTTATACGTGTCTTCGCATAACCTGGGTATGTTTAAGATAAGTGTAG